>NZ_LZMN01000027.1:0-51517 GCF_001665955.1 Corynebacterium sp. EPI-003-04-2554_SCH2473622
TCAGCGCAGCTTCTGTGTTGTTTTGCGGAGAGTTGGCAAACATACGGCCAAAAGCGGAAATCGCCAGTGAACCGGTCTTGGTGCCGTTGATGAAATCCTGTACCTCTGCCTTTTCAGCATCTTCCTGCGGGCTGAGAATATCGACCACGGTCTGTGCGGCGGTCTCAATTTCTTCTTGTGATAACCAGATGGACCGGTTCACTGGCGATTTCCGCTTTTGGCCGTATGTTTGCCAACTCTCCGCAAAACAACACAGAAGCTGCGCTGAGCGTGTCCCCGGCGGTAACGACACACGCTGCAAGCATCGACACAGACTATTTTTCCACCGTCGACGACCGCTACGAAGAACAAAACAAGACTGGTGCTACCTTCTTGGGAGTAAGCCAATACACCAGTGGGGTTTTCTACCGTACAGTGACCATCGATAAAGCCCAGCTACGCCGGAGCTGGGCAGCATTCGATAATCCAGACTCGCGCGACAACGTCAAAGAACTCGTGCGCAGCATTGTCTACGGCCAGCCCCGTGGTAAGGAAAATTCCACTGCACCTTATACGCTGCCAGCACTCGTTTTCGCCGAAGAACAGCGATACCGCACCGCTTATGATTTTGAATCGCCCGTGGTGGCCGCGAAAAACGGCGGCTTCCTGGAATCCACGGTAAACGCGTTAGGCGAACAATACCAGCGGGCACGTTCTTTCGATGCCAGCAACTTTGGTCCGGTCGAGGTGTTATCGGGTACTTATCCCGAGTTGGCAGGGGCACTTCCAGGTGTGGAACCGGTTGGGCTGGATCAGCTTATCGATACCGTTACTGAATGGGTTTACGATGACTAGTTCTGTCTACCTCAGGCTCGCCGGGCCCGTGCAGTCCTGGGCGAAACCAGCGGTGACCGGCAACTTAGTACGCACTAATCCAGTGCCGACGCAATCAGCTTTGCAAGGGCTGGTGGCCGCGGCTTTAGGCGCGCCGCGCGGGCAGTGGCCAGCGTGGCTCAGCGAGATTGATTTCCGAGTCCGTGAAGACCACCCACCGCAGTTCCTGGATGATTTTCACACTATCGGCTCGCGTGAAGACGAATGGGATTTTCGACGACGTCTGGCCGTCACCCAAGGTCTGTCGGCACGGTCGGCGAAAAAACTAGCCTACAAACCTGGGGTAGGTGCCACCGTCATTTCCCAGCGCACCTACCTCGCCGATGCCGAGTTTCTTGTGCAGGCGACAGCACCAGAACACACTGAGGAACTCGATTATGCCTTGTCACACCCCGAATTCTCCATTTATTTAGGGCGCAAAGCTTTCGCGGCATCGTTCCCGTTTTATCTGGGGGTCGGTGATGCTAGCGTGCTCACCCAGCTGCCCGTGTTGGCGCGGAATGAGCAAAAAATAACTAATGGAAAAGTTTCGGTGAAGCTCTACCAACACGCACTCGGACAGGCAGCCGCACCGGCACAGACCATGGTGCCTGCAGCACGAAGCCGTGCAGAATGGATGGACAAACTGCGCCCATTCGAGTTGGTTCGCCGGCAGACGCAACACTAGTGAGAAGCCACTAGTGAGAAGCTAGGAGAAACCCTCGCACGGTCAGCCGTACTCGAGCACAGTCACTAGACTGGAAGGCATGCAGCGCTGGGTCATTCACATCGACATGGACGCGTTTTTCGCTTCCGTCGAACAGCTGACGCGGCCCACTCTGCGCGGCCGCCCCGTCATCGTTGGTGGCATGAATGGCCGGGGAGTTGTTGCCGGGGCTTCCTATGAGGCCCGCAAATTCGGGGTGTCGTCTGCGATGCCGACGTACCGCGCGTTGCAACTCATCGGCTTTGGCGCGGTACAAATCCAGCCGCGTAAAGCTGTGTACTCGGCTGCCAGCAAACGCGTGTTTGAGCTGATTCACCAGCGCGTGGACCTGGTGGAACAACTCTCTATCGACGAAGCCTTCATGGAACCTGCCGAACTCATCGGAGCCACCGCGGCAGAGGTCAAGGACTGGGCGGATAACCTACGCGCAGAGATCAAAGACATCACCGGTTTGCCGTCTTCGATTGGCGCGGGCTCTGGAAAACAATTTGCAAAAATCGGCTCGGGCCAGGCGAAACCGGATGGCTCCAAGATCATTCCTGTTGACGAAGAACTGGAATTTCTGCACCCGTTGCCCGTCGGCAAGCTGTGGGGCGTGGGCCCAGTAACGGCGTCAAAGCTCCAGGCCATTGGCGTGACGACGATCGGTGATCTGGCGAATATGAGCGAGCGGGAGGTAAAAATCTCGTTGGGCGGCACCCTCGGCATGGACTTGTGGCACCTGGCGCGTGGCATTGACGAGCGGCCGGTGGCCCCGCGCGCAGAGGCGAAGTCACATTCGGCGGAACAAACCTTTGCTAAGGACCTGACCACCGCCGCAGAGGTGGATGAGGCGCTTGGCTGGGCCGCGGAATCTGCACATAAACGCTTGCTTGCCGACGGCCGGGGTGCGCGCACGGTCACGGTGAAGCTAAAAATGGCGGATTTTCGCACCGAAACCCGCTCGGCCACCCTCCCGTATGCCACCGATAACGCCGAAACCTTGCGTGCAGTCGCCGGCACTATTGTCCGTTACCCAGCAGAAACCGGTCCCGTGCGGTTAGTCGGCGTCGGCTATTCCGGTTTGGAAACCGCCCGGCAAGACGTGTTGTTTCCGGAGTTGGACCGCGCAGCGCAGCGGCAGGTTGCCGCGAGTGCTAGCGGTGGGGTGAGCATGGAAGAACCAACGATGGTCACCGGTATTCCGGGCGCGGATGGGGTAGTGGTTCCGGGGGCTGTAGAAGACGCGGCGGCCGAACAACCCAGTGCACCTGAGCTTCCCGGCAGCCACTGGCGCGCAACCCAGGATGTGTTCCACCCAGATTTCGGTCACGGCTGGATCCAAGGCAGTGGGCACGGGGTGGTGTCTGTGCGATTCGAAACCCGAGCCACCGGTCCTGGCAAGACCCGGACTTTCCCTGCCGATGACTCGCAATTGGTGCCGGCGGACCCACTGGATTCTTTGGCGTGGCAGGATTGGTTAGCCGAAAAGTTGCATTAATCGAAGCAGCGGAATAATTCTTCCGGGGCTGTGCCGGTGGCCAAGGCAATAATCAAGGCTAGCCGCGCTTGGCCTGGATGCACCGTGCGTGCGGAAATCGCACCGTGTTCAGCTAAGGTGGCCCCGCCGCCGCCACCACCGTAGGCCAGCTGCACTGCGCCGTGGGGCACACGTGTGGCCACGATAACTGGGATTCCGTGTCGTAGTGCACGCTGTGCGGCCTGCCCGAGTTCTGCGGACATATTCCCGGACCCCAGTGCTTCGATGACCACCCCGTCGACGCCTGTATCCACGGCGTAAGCTAGCAGTTCCGCGGTGGCGCCGGGATATCCTGCGAGCACGGGCACCCGGAAGCCGGATAAAGATGGCAGCGTGGCGAATTTTGGTACCGTTGCCGCACTACCGTGTGCGATGAAAGCAGTGAGCTCTGCAGTGTGGCGTTTGTGTACCGCGGTAGCAGGCAGATTCTGCCCGCCGAAGTGCACTTCCACTGCGTTGGTTGGGAGCAATTCCACAGCGCGTCTGATTGCGCCCGCCAGGTTGCCCGGCCCGTCGGTCTCCGGATGATCGAAGGAGCGTTGTGCCCCCGTGAACACCACTGGCGCGCCGTGCACCAGCAGGGCGGTGGCGAAGGCAGATTCCTCCATAGAATCTGTGCCATGCGTGACGACGACCGCGTCCACCGCAGGATCGGTAGCTTGTTCGGTGATGGCAGCCAGCAGCGTGTCCAGTTCTGGTAGGCCGATCGAGGAGGAATCTAACTGCAGTGCGTCGTGGACGCAGAAGGTGAGCTCGTCGACAAGCCTGTTGTGCCCGGTTGGTTGCTGGCGAAGTTGTTGTTGCGCGGCGTCGACAAGCTGTTGGCCGCTGACCGTGGGCACGAGCGCGCCGGATTCATTGGTGGTACATGCGATGGTGCCGCCGGTGCAGATGACGGAAATCTGGCGAGTCATGAATTCAAGTATAAAAGGCACACGGGTAAGATTTCTTCGAGCGCTACGAGTATCAAAGCTGTGGCTTCGAATTTGCTTACGCAGATGTCTATTTTGGAGGATTAACCGTGAAATTCACGAAAACGAGCATCGCCGCCGCGACTGTCGGTTTGGCGCTGACCCTGGCGGCTTGCTCTGACGACGCCGACAACGCGGGTACCGCCGCCGAAAGCACGAAGAAAGCAGAATCGAGCACTTCGGCCAAGGCCGCGCCAGTTGAGCTGCCTACCAAAGAAGTGCTGAACGACGTTTTGCAGCGCGCTGCAGACCCGAACCTGCCTGCAGAAGAGCGTGTACTCACCGTCGAAGGCGGCGAGGAATTCCCAGAGCTGTTCGACACCATGGCTGCCGCAAAGATGGAATCGGGAGCTGAATTCAACGTCGTCGATCCCGTTTTGCCGGGTTACACCGAGGGATCAGCGTTGGCGACCGTCGCCTACTCTTTGCCAGAGCGTGAGGTGCAGCCTGCCGATAACGTCGAGTTCATCCACCAAGATGGCCACTGGAAGCTTTCACGTGAATGGGCCTGCGTCTTGGTTACCAATACTGTGGAACCAGAGCAGGTTCCAGCGGTCTGTATGGATGGCGGCGTTGAGGTACCACCGAACGAGGCTGAAGTTATCGACGAAGGCCACCAGGAATTGCCGGAGGCACACAACGAGCACGGAGAGCACCCGGCTCCTGCGCAGTAAATAATTCCTGCGCAGTAAATAATTATGGGCCACGAGTTCTTAGACTCGCGATAGACAAAGACCGCCTGCACCAGATGAGATTGGTGCAGACGGTCTTTTGTTTGTATCGGGTGCTCGAACTTAGTTCACAACCGGAGCCATCCAGGACAGGATGTTTGTTTGCAAGAAGACTAAGGTGCAGAGCCCGATCAGCAGGATGATGGAGTAACCAACCACCGACTTGAAAATCGAGCTTTCCTTGCCTTCCATGCTGACGGCGGTGGCCGCAATAGCCAGCGATTGTGGTGAGATCATCTTGCCGACGACACCACCGGTGGTATTAGCTGCCAGCAACAGGTCTGGGTTGAGGCCGATGTTATTAGCGGCGGTGACTTGTAGGTTCGCGAACAGTGCGTTGGCGGATGTGTCGGAGCCAGTAATCGCGGTGCCGACCCAGCCCAGAACTGGTGCCAGGAAGCCGTAGACAGCACCGAGCGAGGCGACGTAGGTGCCCATGGCGACGGTTTGGCCGGAGTAGTTCATGACATAGGCCAGCGCCAGAACCATGACGATGGTCAATGCAGTCCAGCGCATCTTGTATGCAGTGCTGGTTAGCTCACTGACGACGTCGCTACCTTTGACGCGGAACTTACCGTTGTGGTTGTAGATTCCGTAAACAACCGCAACGATGATTCCGGAGATCAACAGCAGCGTACCTGGGTTATTGATGATCTTGAAGGTGTACGAAGTGTCGATGACATCGCCAGAGGCGTTAACCAGACGGTCGGTGAGCAACGGCCAGGCGAAAGAAATTTTTGCCTTATCTAGGATGCCCGGGATGGTTTCGCCGAGGTTTGCCAGACCAAAGATGACGGTAACGATGGCATACGGCATCATGGCCATCCAGACACGAGACTTGGTCAATACCTCGCCATCGTCTTCGCGTTCTGGGATGTCAAGACGCTTACGCATGGCGGCAACGCCCTTGGGCTGCCACACGCGCAAGAAAGCGAAAGCAGCGCCCAGGGAAGCCAGGCAGGCGACGATGTCGGTGAGCTGATAGGCGAAGAAGTTCGATGCCCACCATTGTGCGATTGCGAAGGAACCACCAATGATTGCTGCTGCCGGAGCGGCTTCGCGCACACCGCGGAATCCGTCGAGGATAAACAGCAAGATAAACGGCACTAAGAAGGCGAAAAATGGAGCCTGGTGTCCGACGATGGCTGCGATGTTTTCGGTCTGTTCGACGGTACGTCCGCCGACGTTACCTGCGGTGGTAATTGGGATTGCGACGGCGCCGAAGGCTACCGGGGCGGTATTAGCCAGCAAAACTGTGGTGGCGGCCTTCAGTGGCTTTACGCCCAGGGCCAGGATCATCGTTGCGGTAATTGCCACTGGAGCACCGAACCCGGCGAGTGCTTCCAGCAATCCACCGAAACAGAAGGCAATAAGGATGGCTTGAATACGAATATCGCCGTTACCGAGGGCATCGAATGTGCGGCGCAGGTCTTGGAATCGGCCGGAAACGACGGTGACCTGGTAGAACCAGATCGCCATCATGATGACCCAGACGATCGGAAATAGGCCGAATAGACCACCGCGGAAAGCAGACGAAAGCGCAGCGTCGACTGGCATGCTCATGCCGAAAATGGCAATCAGCAGTGCTGCTAGTAGGGCCGCGGCGCCTGAGGTGTGTGCGCGTGCTTTCACGAACAACAGCATGACGAAGAAGGTCACCAGTGGAACGGCGGAAATGAGGGCGGTGAGCCCGAGACTTCCTCCGATAGCTTCGGTATTAACCATAAATTGGTTCACGGGAGACTCCGAACTGTGAGGTGGATAAAAAGCTTCGTAATGAGGCGTTACGAGAAGATACTTAGCCGACTGCGTAGCATCCGCCGCGCTGGTGCTGGTGCATCCATCGCGCTGATGCATTGAGAATGCAGCACGTAGCTAAATCGATTCAGGCACCCGGAAAATTGGGGCACAAACCGGTAACATGAGTCACGAAAATGACGTTAACACAGCCCAATTCACGAAATTGAATTACCTGCAAAACACAGTTTCTGGGGGAGTCTTCGGTACGGGATTCTTAGAAGCAGCGGGCGTTTGCCGACGAAACCCGCGCCAATGCAGCGGTTGGTTAACCCGTCCACATTATGCAGAGAACCTTAGTGGCATGTGCTGCTATTGCGCGCTGCTAAAACGCATTCGAGTGGAAGAATCCTGCACGACGCTGGCTGCACCGTCGTCGTTGCCGTAGACCACGCGCGTGGTGAAATCGAGCTCGCCAGCAACCGGCAGCGGCTGTTTCATATCCACGGTCAAAGAACCACGTGAGCGAGTATCGGTGCTAGTCACATTCAAAGTGTCGTCGGCAAAACCTTCCGCGCCAGCATGCCCCTCTAAGGACAACGCTCCAAGTGCGGGACGTTGCTCGACGGAGATATCAAGTTTCACCTCATCGCCAGAAATATCTGTCACCGTAAACGTCGTGGTTTGCAGCATGGTTGCTTCGCCAGTGACACGAGAATCCACCGACCATTGCGCATCAATGCCCACTGGCTCGTCCGGGAAAATCACGGGTGTGGACACCAACTTCGTCAGCGACTGTTCCACAACAGCACGCGCCTGATCGCTAGCCTGTTGCGGTGCGGCCAACAGCAACGTATTTAACTGGCCATTATTTTCAGCCAACCAACCAAAACCAAAACCGTCGGCAGAAGCGATCTCCTCTGCTAAACCTGCCGCATTTAAACCGGCATCATCAGCAGAGCTGGTGCTAGTTTTGGTTCCGGAAATATGTGGGTCGCGCACCCGGAAATCGACATGTCGCGCAGAACCTGCACCGGGAGTCGAGTCAGTAAAACCTTCTGGAACCAGCACGGAACCAGCCACCGGCAGAGTAGTGGTCACCAAATCTCCCAGTTCCGGGGCCTCGGTCACCAGTTGATCATTTTTCATGACCAGCTGCTGGAACCCTTCTGATACTTGAATATCGACTGCTTGCTCGGAACTCACGTCGTTGTAGGACAGGAGCTTGCGCTCGCCCGTACCGGTAGACAGCACCTGGATGCGTGGTGGGTCCAGCGGAAGCCCGACGGCTTGCTCTGTAGCAGGGGCTTCGCCACGACGTTCACCCGCGCTACCGGCACTGGCGCCCGCGCTGTTGCTGGTCTCATCGCTTGCCGAGCCTTCTTCCCCACAGGCAGCTAGTAGCAGGGCCGACGTCGTTAAGAGCGAAGCCATAGCAAGGCGTCGGGATTTGGCGTCGCGCCGCGAACGGGCAGAGTGCCGCGAATTAGCTGAGCGGCGAGAATTGGCTGAGCGGCGAGAACCCGTCGAGCCACGAGAAGCAAAATGGGAAAAAGCAGCAGCAGAAATCACGCTTGCCAGTTTAGCCAGCGCGGCGATTTCACGTAAAACCCTACTTTCAGGAACAATAAAGGCCGTGACTAGGTTAAAAACGTTGCCAACTCGACGACGCGCACCCTACCTGCGGCTCATGTTGCTGGTAATCGCAGGTGTCGTAGGGTTCGACCAAGCCAGCAAAATCGCTATCGAGGCTGCACTGCAACCCGGTCAAGCCTTCCCAATTCTCGGTGACTGGTTCCGCTTTTTACTGGTCTACAACCCAGGAGCGGCGTTTTCCCTAGGTAGCGAATCTTCTACGTGGCTGTTTACTACCTTTCAGCTGGTTTTCCTCGTCGGGGTGCTGCTAGCGTCGCCACGCATCGACGACCGTTTCCAAGCAATCGCTCTGGCGATGGTTGCTGGTGGCGCAGGCGGAAATTTAGTGGATCGACTGTTCCGCGAGCCGGGTTTTTGGTTCGGCCACGTGGTGGATTTCATTTCGGTGGGCGATTTTGCCATTTTCAATGTCGCAGACTCGTTTATCACCGTCGGTGTCGTGTTGTTCCTGGCCGCGGTGTTCACGGAAGAGCATCGAGCACGCAAAGCAGTAACAGACACGCCACAAAACAGCATTGAGCAACCAGCACGCCCAGCCAAGGAGGTCGACGATGAGCACTAACCCACGTGAGACCCGTTCGTTGCCGGTGCCGGAAGGACTGGCAGGTATGCGTGTCGATGCTGCGTTGGCGAAATTGCTGGGGCTGTCGCGCACAGTTGCGGCGAACCTGAGTGCGGACGGGGACGTGCTGGTCGACGGCACCGCCGTCGGCAAGTCGGAACGCTTACATGAAGGTGCCTGGTTGGAGGTCACACTGCCAGAACCTGCAAAGCCACTGGTGCCAAAAGAAGAACTCGTTGAAGGTATGGACATTTTGTACTTCGACGACGATTTGATCGCGGTGCACAAGCCTGTGGGCGTGGTCGCGCATCCTACTGTTGGTTGGGAAGGCCCCACTGTGGTGGGTGGTCTGGCTGCGGCTGGATTCCGCATCTCGACGTCTGGCCCGCCGGAGCGCAAGGGCATTGTGCAGCGCCTAGACGTCGGTACTTCGGGGGTGATGGTGGTGGCGGCTTCGGAGCGTGGTTATAGCAGCTTGAAAAACGCGTTTCGCGAGCGCAATGTGTCCAAAACCTACCATGCATTGGTGCAGGGGTTGCCGGATCCTATCGAGGGCACCGTGGACGGTTCTATCGGGCGCCATCCCAGCGCCGGTTGGAAATTTGCAGTCACCGACGATGGTAAGCGCGCTACCACGCACTATCGTTTGCTGGAAGCTTTCCGCGAGGCTAGTTTGTTGGAGATTTCCCTGGAAACCGGGCGTACGCACCAGATTCGCGTGCACATGTCTGCGCTGGGGCACCCATGCTGCGGGGACCCAATGTATGGTTCAGATCCGAATTTGGCGCAGCGGTTGGGCTTGCAGCGCCAGTGGTTACATGCGGTCAAGGTGGGATTCCACCATCCCGGTGACGGTCACTGGATGGAAATTGAAGCTCCGTACCCGGATGATCTTGCCGACGCCCTCGGCAAACTTCGGCAATAACAGAGTTGCCGAGGCAGAAACAGAGTTACCGAGGTAAAAGTTGCAGGGCAATCCCTCACAGAGAATACCTGGTCGCGGCTTGGGCGAGCTGGTGCTTCTCGTTGTTCTGGTTACAGCACTTGTGTGGTGGGCTGGCGGCGACGACAACGCGCGCCCGCGTCCTTTTGCTGGAGATCATCTGGGCCCACATGTTCAGCAGAGTCGTGCAGACTACACAGCGCTTGCCGACGCCTCCTTGGCAGCAGCTCTACAGCGAGCACCGGAACAGCCAGCGTTCGCGATGCTCTCTTTCGCTGCTCCGCTGTCTAGTGCTGACGCAGGTAGCTTGGTTGCTGACCTCCGTCGAGTAGGGAGCTTGATTACGCAAGATGCGCAGATTCTGGCCTTGCCAGAACCAGCCGCGGACCCAGAACCAACCGCGGCCCCTGACCGAACTGGCATTCCCTCTGATAGTGAAATTGCGGCCGCGCGGACGCAGATTTTCACCAGCACCATAGCAGCTGCTTCTGGGATGAAGCATTCGCAGATAGCGGAATCTCCGAGGGAAATAGAATCGTCTGGCATCATTGCCGTCATCGCTTATGACACCCCACGGAAGCTGGAAGCTTTCACCCACGATCCACGCATTGACGCTGTCGAAGTGCTGCCCCCGGATGCGGTGTGGGGACAGTTTGGCATCAGTCCACCGCAGGTTGCCCGCGGCGAGAACCCGCGCTTCCGCTAGAATTCTGGCTATGAAGAAGCGAGAATCGATCACTTTTACCGCCGCGCTTTTGGCGATTTTTGTGGGCTGTTTCAGCTTGGTCATTGGCGTATTCAATGGTTCTTTCGCCTGGCCAGGATTATTTGCTGCGATCGTGGGTGCCTTCGTAGCGTTTTATGTTTTGCGTGCTCATGCGCGTGCACAAGAAGCACTGGAGTCTTAGCCGCCAGGCGCTAGAATAACTCCATGGCTAAAAAATCCTCTTTCGTTCATCTGCATAACCACACCGAATTTTCCATGTTGGATGGTATGGCCAAGGTGGATCTGCTTTCGGAAGAGGTGAACCGGCAAGAAATGCCCGCCGTCGGCATGACTGACCACGGCAATATGTTTGGTGCGGATGCGTTTTATCGTCGCATGACGTCGAAAGGTATCAAGCCGATCATTGGTATCGAGGCCTATATGGCCCCGGAATCTCGCTTCAATAAAAACCGCGTCCGCTGGGGTACGCCGGATCAAAAACGGGACGACGTCTCAGCCTCGGGTGCGTACTTGCACCAGACGATGCTCGCGGAAAATGCTACGGGTTTGAAAAATCTGTTTAAGCTTTCATCGCTGGCATCCTACGAAGGCCAGCTTGGTAAGTGGCCGCGCATGGACGCTGAGCTGATTGCCGAGCATGCCGACGGCATCATCGCAACTACTGGTTGTCCGTCGGGAGATGTACAGACGCGTCTGCGGTTGGGGCAATTTAACCAGGCTTTAGAAGCCGCAGCCATGTGGCAAGACATCTACGGCAAGGAAAATTATTTCCTGGAGTTGATGGACCATGGGCTGGACATCGAAAAGCGCACCAGGGATCAATTGCTAGAGATCGGCAAGCGCCTGGACTTGCCGCCGCTGGTGACCAACGACTGCCATTACGTGTTGCAATCGCAAGCTAAAGCCCACGAGGCAATGCTGTGCGTGCAGACGGGCAAAACTTTCCAAGACCCGGATCGCTTTAAGTTTGATGGCGACGGCTACTACATCAAATCTGCAGCGGAAATGCGTGAGAACTGGGATCACATGGTTCCCGATGGTTGCGATAACACGTTATGGATTGCCGAGCGCGTTGGTGATTATTCCTCCATGTGGGAAGAACACTCGCATGATCGCATGCCGGTTGCGGATGTGCCAGAGGGGTATACGCCGACGACGTGGCTGCACCACGAGGTGATGGAGGGCCTGGCAGAACGTTTCCCCGGCCAGGAAGTTCCCCGCGAATATATCGAGCGTGCGGAATACGAAATCGAGGTCATTGATGGCAAAGGGTATCCGTCGTACTTTCTGATCGTCGCGGAGATCATTAAATATGCTCGTTCGGTGGGCATTTGGGTCGGTCCGGGGCGCGGATCAGCCGCGGGCGCACTGGTGGCGTATGCGTTGACGATTACCAATATCGACCCGATTGAGCACGGCCTGTTGTTCGAGCGTTTCTTGAACCCAGAACGCCCGTCGGCGCCTGATATCGATATTGACTTCGATGACCGTCGGCGTGGTGAAATGATCACCTATGCCGCAGAACGCTGGGGCGAGGACAAGATCGCTCAGGTGATCACCTTCGGCACAGTGAAGACTAAACAGGCGATTAAAGATGCGGCGAAGGTGCATTTCGGGCAACCCGGTTTCCAGATGGCTGACCGCATCAATGGCGCGCTGCCAGCGCCGATTATGGCTAAAGACATTCCGCTTTCCGGCATCATGGATCCGGAACACGAGCGCTATTCCGAGGCCACCGAGGTGCGTAACCTCATCGAATCTGACCCGGACGTGAAAAAGATTTACGACACCGCCCGCGGTTTGGAAGGCGTGGTGCGCCAACCGGGCGTGCATGCGTGTGCGGTGATTATGGCTTCGGTGCCGCTGATGGAGCACATTCCGATGTGGAAGCGCAACGCCGACGGTGCGATCATTACCGGTTGGGATTACCCCGCTTGTGAGGCCATCGGCCTGCTGAAGATGGACTTTCTGGGCCTGCGTAACCTGACGGTGATCGGTGATGCGTTGCGCAATATCCGGCAAAACCGCGGCGAAGAAATTGATCTGGAAACGCTCATGCCTGACGACGAATCGGTTTCCGAGGTGTACCGGCTGTTGTCGCGTGGCGAAACCTTGGGTGTGTTCCAGCTGGACTCTACGGGTATGCAGGAGTTGCTGAAACGCATGAACCCGACTGGGTTCAAAGACATCGTCGCCGCGCTTGCGCTGTATCGGCCAGGCCCGATGGGCGTGAATGCCCACTTGGATTATGCCGATCGCAAAAACGGGCGGAAACCGATTACTCCGATCCACCCGGAGCTGGCAGAGCCGTTGGAAGAGATCCTGGCGGAAACCTATGGTCTGATCGTGTACCAGGAGCAGATCATGCGTATTTCGCAGAAGCTCGCGAACTATACCGCTGGTGAGGCGGATGGTTTCCGAAAAGCCATGGGTAAGAAGAAACCGGAAGTGTTGGCCCAGCAATACGAGAAGTTCTCTGCGGGCATGGCAGAAAATGGCTATTCCAAGGAAGCTTGCGATACCTTGTGGGGCGTTATCGAGCCGTTTGCGTCCTATGCGTTCAACAAATCACACGCGGCAGGGTACGGGCTCGTGTCTTTCTGGACTGGGTACCTGAAGGCCTATTACACCGCGGAATATATGGCCGCCTTGCTGACCTCGGTGGGAGATAAAAAAGATAAGTCTGCGATCTATCTGGCTGACTGCCGACACCTGGGCATCAAGGTGATGCCGCCAGATGTCAACGAGTCGGATGTCGAGTTCATGGCTGTCGGCAAAGACATTCGTTACGGCATGGGGGCTGTGCGCAACGTTGGTACTGAAGTTGTCAATTCGATTATTAAAACGCGCAAGCAAAAAGGTGCCTACCGCTCGTTTGGCGATTACCTGGACAAGATCGAGCTGTTGCCGTGCTCAAAGCGGATTACGGAAGCCTTGATTAAAGCCGGCGCTTTCGATTCGCTGGGGCATCCGCGCAAGGGTTTGATGTTGATCCAGGAAGATGCCGTCGACTCGGTACAATCAACGAAGAAGGCCGCGGATAAGGGCCAATTCGATTTGTTTGCCGGCATGGGCGGTGATGATTCCGAACAAAACGCATTCACCATCACTGTTCCGGATGAATCCTGGGAGCGGAAACATGAATTGGCTCTTGAACGCGAAATGCTTGGGCTGTATGTTTCTGGCCACCCACTGGACGGATACGAACAAGCGCTGGCGTCGTATATCGATACCGCACTGACGACGGTGGTTTCCGGTGAGTTAAAGCCGAAGCAAAATGTGGTCATCGGCGGCATTATTTCGAACGTAGACCGGCGCTTTTCCAAAAAGGATGGTTCGCCGTGGGCGATCGTCACCATTGAGGACCATCATGGTGCGCAGGTCGACGTATGGGTCTTCAGCAAGGCTTATTCGCTGGTGGCGGAAGATATTGTGGAAGATAATATCGTGCTGTTCAAAGCCCAGATCCAAGTCTGGGGTGACGGCGATCAGAAGGTTATTGGTAGTGACATGCGCGTTCCCGAGTTAGGGCGCGGCGGGGGAGCAGGGCTGCCGTTGCGTTTGCACTTGACGACGCAACAGTGCTCGATGGAAGCCATCGCCGCGCTGAAATCCGTGTTATTGGACCACCCAGGCGATACCGAAGTCTACCTAACCCTTAGCCACGGCGAGGCTGAAGAAGTACTCGTGCTCGGTGATCACCTGACGGTCGATCGTTCAAATAGCTTGATGGGGGACTTGAAAGCCACGATGGGTCCGGGCATCGTCATGGCGCAGACCTAAGCCAGCATGGCGACGGATAATTTTTGGGAATTATCCGTGATAGCTAGCTATGTGATCTGCACTGGGGTGGTTACAATGATTTGCTATGACTACCCCGCAGACTGCGCCAGCGTCCCCAGACAATTTCGAGCCCGTACGGGCCGCCGATATTCAGCTTGCGCAGTCGCGAATTTCCAGTGTAATTGCGCCTACCCCATTGCAGTATTGCCCTCGGCTTTCCCAGGAAACCGGTGCCGAAATCTTCTTGAAACGCGAGGACCTGCAAGACGTCCGCTCCTATAAAATTCGTGGGGCGTACTATTCCATCGCGAAGCTCAGCCAGGAAGAACGTGAAGCTGGAATCGTCGCTGCTTCGGCGGGCAACCACGCACAGGGTGTGGCTTATGCTTGCCGCACCATGGGCATCAAAGGTCGGATTTTTGTGCCGACGAAAACCCCGAAACAAAAACGTAACCGCATCAAAGTCCACGGCGGAGATGCCATCGAACTCGTGGTCACCGGTTCCAACTTCGACGAGGCAGCAGCTGCCGCCCGGGAAGAAGCCACGAAGCACGGATCGACCGTTATCGAACCTTTCGATGCTCGCGATACCATCGTCGGTCAAGGCACCGTAGCCGCCGAGATTCTGTCGCAGTTATCCGCGCGCGGACACAGCTTGGATACTGTTGTGGTTCCCGTCGGTGGCGGTGGCCTGTTGTCAGGCATCACAAGTTATTTTGCAGACATGGCACCAAACGCTGCTCTCGTGGCTGCAGAACCACTCGGTGCAGCCTCGCTCGATGCTGCGCTGACAGCCGGTGAACCGGTGACTCTGGAGACTGTGGATGCTTTCGTTGACGGGGCCGCGGTCAAACGTATCGGAGCTAAACCGTTTCACATCATCAATGCCAACCGGGAACGTATCCAGAACCTGCAGGTAGCCGAAGGCGCTGTATGCACTGCCCAGCTGAGCCTTTACCAAGACGAAGGCATCATTGCTGAACCCGCAGGTGCACTTTCAGTGGCTGCCCTGGAAAAAATAGATATCGCGCCGGGTTCAGTAGTGGTGTGCATTATTTCTGGTGGCAACAACGATGTGCTGCGTTATGCAGAAATCATGGAACGCAGCTTGGTTGATCGTGGGCTGAAACACTATTTCCTTGTGAATTTCTTGCAAGAACCAGGCCAGCTGCGTCATTTCCTGATGGAAATACTAGGCCCAGACGATGACATCACGCTGTTTGAATATCTCAAGCGAAACAACCGGGAAACCGGGGCCGCACTAGTGGGCTTGGAATTGGGGTCGGCTACAGACTTAGATCCTTTGCTTGAGCGTATGGCTGCGTCGTCGATTGAATGTCAGCGTTTGTTGCCGGGAACTTCGGAATATGACTATCTGGTGAAGTAGAACTGAGCGAGGAATGGAGCATTGTTATCAACTGCCTGCGGCGGGCGAATCGTTTCGTGCAGAGATTGAGATAAAACGCTCACGGTTCATTGGAATCATCGAGCGCGTGTCCGACGACGAACAAGCACGCGGGTTTATTGATCGGGTGCGTGCAGAATTTCCCGATGCACGGCATCACTGCTCGGCATATGTTTACCGGGTGGATCAGGCTAACCCCGTGGAACGTTCTTCAGATGATGGTGAGCCGGGTGGAACTGCAGGCAAACCGATATTGGATGTGCTGAATGGCTCCGGAATGCAGGACCTTGCGTGTGTGGTAGTGCGTTATTTTGGTGGTATCAAACTGGGCGCGGGTGGTTTGGTGCATGCGTATTCGCAGACGGCAGGGGATGCTTTAGCGCAGGTGCAGCGACGGTTGCGGTGCATGCGTAATTTGTATGAGGTGAGTTTCTCGCATGCTGCGGCACAGAAATACGAAGCCGAGCTGCGTGCGAAAAACATCACGATCACAGATACCCAGTACGGAGCGGATGTCACCTACACCTTGGCGGTGGATCCCGACGCGGTGGAGCAGCTTGAATCGCAATTGGCTGCACTTACTTCTGGAACGGCGCAGCTAGTTGAAGCTGGTACGGCGTGGGTGGAAAAGCCGGTAGACTAGACGTCCATGAGCATGCAACCAACTTCGCATAACCCTATTGACAGGCGCAAGGCGGCTGTACGCAAGTACTCCAAGAACGGACTGATTAGCGTCGGTGCCGGAATTGGTGGTGGCGTATTGTTCGCGTTCTTGTTTTCTAGCTCGTCATTTTGGTTGATTTTGGGCTTTATCGTTGCTGTGGTCGGTGGCGTGTACAACTACAACAAGGTGCGCAAGATCGTTAACCATAAGGACCATTACTAGAGTTTTTTATGACTGCGAAGGCGAATGAACCCTCGGCGGCACCCGTGCGTATTGACGCCTGGCTGTGGTCGACACGCTTTTTTAAGACGCGGGCAGAAGCCACCAAAGCTGTGAAAGCAGGCCATGTGCTGATCGGCGACAAGGTAGCTAAACCCTCCACACCGGTGGTTCCAGGTTTGCGGATCACGGTGTGGAAAGACGATCGTGAATTCCGTTTGGAGATTAACGCGACCGTATCCAAACGCGTGGGTGCGAAGATTGCGGAGCATTGTTATATCGATTATTCACCGCCGGCGCCACCGAAGCCGCTGCAGCCCAGCGTGCCTAAGCGGGACCCAGGTGCTGGGCGCCCGACGAAAAAAGACCGCCGTGAGATGGAGAAATTCACCGGGAAACGACGAGGCTAATCAGCACAACTTAATGAACACAAGTTAATCAGCACAACCAAATCGGCGAAACCTAGTCAGCACAACTCTGTGGGGAACCCGTGCGCTGCCACCAGTGGCGAAGCGCAGAGCAAATCTGTGGAGCCGAAAAATTGCGATGCGGGCTGGGTATGTTCGGCTGCAACCCGCAACCAGGAAGTTGCTGTAGAAATCGAGCAACCGGTGAGCGCAACCAGCGTATCGGTGTTGGGAGCCAGGAAAATCAAAGCGCTGCTTCCTAACAACCGTGCTACGTGGTCGTGCATCACGGACAGCAAAAGCGGGTGAGCCAACCAGCTGGTAGCTGGAACAGGGGAGGAGCGAAGCTGTAGCCCCGGTGGGGCGCTGCCACCTAAGAGTCGTGTGGCAGGACGGGTCCAGAACTGGGTACCTTCCGGTGTGTGGGCGGCTCGCAAGACGTTGTCCGCGGCTAAATCCCAGGCCTGACGCATGGGCAGGTTGAATTCAGATAACGCTCGGTGGCTCAAGGTCATATCATCGACGCTGAGTGTCACTGCAGTGGTGCGGGACAAAGGTAGGTGAGCTAGAGAATCACAGAATCCGTCGTCGCTTAAACCGCGCTGGTCCACCCAGGAACCCGGTCGCATAAGAGGAACGCATTTGGCTAGCGCTTGTGGGGGCCTGGCCGTAGTGGGGCCGGTCTCAATGGTGCCGGTTGTGGTGGTTAAAGGCGCTGCTGGGGCAATAGTTGGTGCCGTCACGGGAATCCTTTCGCTGGCTTGCTGCGTTAATTGGCAGCATCTGCGTTTCATGGTTACAGCAACATTGGACTGTCGCAGGCCAGCGGTGGTTCCCTGTTTTTTCCGGCGTCGTCAATCAGTCTGGTTGGTACCAGCGCCAGAACGACAGAAAGTTACGGCGTAACCACCGGACGGGAAGCTTTTTCGAGCAGTACGGCAACGGAATCGAACTGATAGCCGGCGACTACATCCAAGCCCATCTCGCACGTGCGGTTTGAGGATACAAACGCGTCATAATGCCGGGCATCCAGCCCAGTGCGTTCCTCGCGGGTGGCGGATTCCACCAATTCAGGGTGCAACAGGCCACGGTCACCGGCGGTGCCGCAACACATTGCACCAAACGGTACGCTGGCTTGGCCGGCGTGATTAGCCACAGCCACCAGTGCCTCCGTCTGGCCCATGTGTTGCGTGGAACAGGCGGGATGAACTGCGATGGTGCCCATGTCGTGATGGATAGGAAGGTAGTCGATGACGTCTTTATGCAACCATTCCACGATGTCGATGATGTGTAGTTCGTCGTAAAGCTGTCGCGTGTCTGCGTCTAGTACTTCGGGCACACCAGATAGCAAGCCGTGGGTGCAGCTCGAGGCATCGATGATGATCGGCAACCTGCCCCCATCGGACCATTCGTGGAACTTCCGCACGATTGCATGCGCCTGGTGGCTGAATCCATCCTGGTAGCCCTTCGACGACCACGGTGTGCCGCAGCAGAAACCGGTGACGTCGTCTGGAATCCACAACGACTGGCCGCTGCGGCGGGCAAGCTCCACCATGGCACGTGGCAAATCGACGGTATCTGGGTCTGAGCCAGCTGGGCGCCCAAAAATTCGGTTCACACATGCCGGGAAATACACCGCGTTGGCACCGGCTCGTTCGGTCGCGGGCAAACGGCTAGCTGCCTGGGGCAATGCGCCCGGTACCGCAGGCACTAAGTCTGGGTTGATCACCGTGCGGGCCATGTTTGCTGCCCAACCAGCGGCTTTTTCCCCAACCTTATTAGCACTGATAATGCCAGCGCGTGCGAGCTTTTCCACGACATCCCATTTTTCGGCGGTGGTCAAAGCGACCTTTTCCGCGCGCGGGGTGGTCTGCTTGGCGCGCAGGTTTTTCATCACTGCACCGGTATCAATGCTGATGGGGCAGGGGATAGCACAGGTGCCGTCGGCAGCGCACATATCGACGGCATCATACTGGTATTCTTTCTGCAACTGCTGCAGCACCGGGGACCCTGGAGCTTGCCGGGCCATCTCTCGGCGCAGTACGATGCGCTGGCGTGGAGTGACTGTTGCGTGCCGTGATGGGCACACTGGCTCGCAGAAACCGCATTCCACACATGGGTTGATCTCTGCTTCCACACGCGGGAAAGATTTGAAGTTATGCAGGTGGTTATCCGTGCGGTGGGTTAGCTTCACATCTGGGGCCAGCATCGCGGAGGGATCGATCAGTTGTTTGGCCTCCCACATCAAATTCCAGGCCGCATCGCCCCATTCTTGGCGCACGAACGGTGCCATGTTGATGCCCGTGCCGTGCTCGGCTTTCAGCGAACCGTTGTATTTATCGATGACTAGATCCGCGAGCTCGCGCAGGAATTCGGCGTATTTCTCTTTTTCTTTCGGATCATCAAATTCCGGGATGAGGAAGAAATGCAGGTTACCGAAGGCGGCATGGCCCATGACCATTTCCGGGTAACCGTAGTGGGAGAGTAAATGCAGCAAATCAGCTGCAGCCGCACCGATTTGTGCTGGTGGGAAACAAACATCCTCGGTGATCAGTGCGGATCCTTGCGGGCGGTCGGCACCTAGTAGCCCGAACAGCCCATTACGGATAGCCCAGGCACCGCGAATGTCTGTATCACTGGTGAGGAATTCCAGTTCGGCGGCCAGCTCGGCGTCGGCAAGCACATCTTTGACACGATCCATGGCATCGGCCAGCTCCTCGTCATCGGCGCCACCGACTTCGAGCAGCAGGGCGGCGGATTCGTCGGAGATATCGGCCCAGCCAGCTGGCGCTTGGTCGAAGTTTTCCACGGATTTTTTCATCACCGGCGCGACCATCAATTCGCAGGCCCAGGCGCCAGTTTCCATGAGCGGTGCCACGTAATTAGCGGCCTGGTAAAGGTCCGGAAGTTGGACCCAGGAGACAGCTTTCTTCTTCGGTAAGGCAACAGTGTCGAGCTCACATTCGGTAAAAGCACCGAAAATGCCTTCGGAACCAACTAATAAACGCATCAGGATGCGAACTGGTTCATCCTCATCCAAGAAAGCATCAAGGCGCAGACCGTTGGTATTGCGGATGGAGAATTTCTCGCGCAAGTGTGTAACCAACTGCTCGTCGCTGCGGATCTTGTCACGCAGTTGCAGCAGGCCAGCGTGTAATTCTGGTTCTTGGGAGCGGAATTTCGCGTCACCGGTGCGCGTGTTCACGATTGTGCCGGATGGTAACACGAATTCCGCCTGCCGGATGCTGTGGTAGCTGTCGTTTTCCAGCCGGCAGCGCATACCACCAGCATTGTTGGCAAGAACGCCGCCGATGGTACAGACCGAGGTAGAACCAGGATCCGGCCCGAGCATAAAACCCTTTCGGCCTAGTACTGCCTGAGCATCGCCCAAGACCACGCCTGGGCGCGACCACAACACCTTGCCGCCTTCGCGAACTTCCATGCCAGTGAAGTGGGTTTTTAGATCCACCAACAGATCATCGCCCTGAGCCTGGCCGTTGAGTGAAGTGCCAGCAGAGCGGAAAGTGATATTTCGGCCATGATCGGTGGCATAGCGCATCACGCGCGAGAGATCCTTCGTATTGCGCGGTGCGACGATGACCTGTGGGAGCAAGCGGTACGGGCCGCCGTCGGAAGCAAAGCGGACTATGTCGCTAATACGTGCGTGCACGTTTTCCGGACCGACGATCGCACGCAAGTCGTCGACAAGCTGCTGTTTATCGGTGTTCAGATGGCTGGCGGGCACGGCATCACTCTGCGGCGCCGAATTCTCCGGCTGACCGTAACTTTGTGGATTGGGCGTGAGGAGCTTTTTCATAGCTCATACCTTATATGGTTGCGTTCGGTGATGTGTGCGCAATCACGGTGGGGTTTAATATCCCTGGAACGCCGGCTTATTTTTGTCTGCGTACTGGTAATACTCGCGGAAGGTCAACTGTGCGGCAGCTTCTTCGTCGATCAGCACTGTCGCGTGCGGGTGTAGCTGCAACGTGGAGGCCGGGCACATCGACGACAGCGGTCCTTCCACTGTTGCCGCAACCGCGGCTGCCTTGCTAGCACCGGTAGCAACCAACAATAGGTGCCCGGCGCGGCGGATGGTGGCCAAACCTTGGGTAAGCACGTGGGTGGGTACTTCTTCGGCGTCATCGAAAAAACGTGCGTTGTCTTGAATGGTTTGTGGGTGCAGGGTTTTCATTCGGGTCACGGAATTCAGTGACGACGTGGGCTCGTTAAAACCAATGTGTCCGTTGGTGCCGATGCCGAGGAGTTGGATGGCCACGTGCTCACTGGTGATGTGCTGCTCGTATGCGGCAGCGGCGGCTAGTGGGTCTTCGCTGTTGCCGGATGGGGAGAAGACGTCGGCATCGTTGATGTCGATGTGCTCGGTGAACTCGCGGCGGATAGTACGGGCATAGGATTGCTCGTGTTGTGGATCGAGGCCCAAGTATTCATCGAGCATGAAAACTTTGCAGCCAGCGAAGCTTAGCCCTTCGCGTTGGTGTCGGCGGATGAGCTCTTGGTAGGTCGCGATTGGTGTTGACCCGGTTGCTAGGCCTAGCACCGAACCATTCCGGGCATAGCCTGCGATGATGTCAGCTGCTTGTTTGGCAACAGCGTCTGGGGTGGCGCGAATGAGTATTTCCATGATGGGGTTCCTGGCAGTCTTTCGTTATAAGCAGTAAATTCAGCGGGCTGAATGCACCGCATGGATGGTGTGGTTTGGGGCGATTCCGACGAGGTCGATTGGCTTGCCGACGATCGCTGTGGGGTCTTCGGGCTTGGTGGAGTCTTGCAGAGTTGTGGGTTGACCCAGGACCGCGTGGGCATTGCTCGAAGTAAAAGCCACAGCTTCTGGCAGGCTGTGACGCGCGGCAAAGCGGGTGAACTGTTCCAGCAAAGTGGTGGTGCCGCCAGCAATGCTGCCGGTGCTGCCATCTGTGGTGGTCAGACGGGCTACTGCAGTGTTGACTGTCACGTCAAGTCCGCCGAGCTTATAGCTGCCGTCGGCAAGTCCGGCTGCTTCCATGGCATCGGTGATGGCAAAGGCAGAGGGATTACCACCGGCCATGATCATGTCGACGGTTCCATCGGCTAAGTGCACTCCGTCACCGATGATTTCCAGGTGCGCCTGCCCGTGTCGTGCAGCGGTGATGCAGGCGGCTGCCGCACCAGGCTCGCGGTGGTGAATCGGAGGCATCGCATTAAACAGGTGGGTGGCGGTAACGGTTACGCCAAGTTCTCTAGCCCGTGTTATTACGGCAGAGGTGGTGGCGTAATCCGCGTTGGTGTGCCCCAAGGAGGCGATGATGTTGTGGTTTGCGCATAGCTGGAGCAGTTCGTCGACGTGATCGGTTTCTGGCGCAAAGGTGATTGACCGGACTGTGTTGTTTGAGGCATCGATGACGCGGGCGAAGACATCAGGATTACCAGGCATGATTTTGGCTGGGTTTTGGGCGCCGCATTTACCCGGATTGACGAACGGGCCTTCCATGTGGATGCCGTGAATCAGGCCTTCTCCCACTAGTGGGTGGAGGCGGTGTGCTTGCCGGGCCAATTCATCGCCGGTGGCAGAAACCAAGCTGGCCAGCAATGTCGTGGTGCCGTGTGTGCGGTGGTACCGTGCTGCGCGACGGCAATCTTCGGTGGTTCCAGAAGGGAAAGCGCCGGAATTTCCGCCGTGATTGTGCAAATCGACAAAGCCCGGCACCCAGGTGATGTCGCCAATGCCCGGTGTTTGTTCGACAGTGCTGACAACGCCGGCTTCATCGATAGTAATGCGGGTGTTATCCCAGACAGCGTGTGCGGTGACAAGGCGACCTTCTAGGTGGCGCGGAAAGCCGTGGTCGGCGGCGGTGGGAGAGGGGGGCATCATTCTCCTGAGTATTCTCTTTAGCTAGTGACCGGTTGAGATATTGACCGGAGAAACGTTTAATTGTGAATTCTACCCCATGCAGACATAAGACGTATGATGTTTACTGAAAAGATTGTGCACCAATTGTCTGGATTGTCAGGAGCAGAAGAAATGTCAGAATCCATCGCGCCATTTCACGGCGTAGTGCCCCCAATCGTCACCCCGTTTAATGAGGATTTCTCCATTGATACGGATTCGCTGCGCGCACAGGTAGAGCGGATGATCAAAGCCGGCATTCATGGCTTGTTTGCACTCGGCTCTTCGGCCGAGGTCGCTTTTTTGACCCGAGAAAACCGGCAGATCGTCCTGGACACCATCATTGACCAAAACGCTGGTCGACTGCCCGTCGCTGCTGGCGTCATCGACATGACCACCCCACGCTGCCTGGAACACGTCGCTGATGCGCGCGAACGAGGCGTCGACGCCCTGGTAGCTACCGCACCGTTTTACGTACGCACCCACGCAAACGAAATCGAAGAACACTTCCGCCAGCTACACGCTGCAGCACCTGACTTGAAGCTATTCGCCTACAACCTGCCGGTCTCCGTCAATGTGGTGCTGGAGATTCCTATGCTGATTCGTCTGGCCCAAGAAGGAGTGCTGGCAGGCATCAAAGACTCGGGCGGTAAGGATGACTACACCCGCGCCGTTGTTGCCGCGCGCAAGACAGCCCAGCTAGAAAACTTCGTCGTACTCACCGGCTCAGAAATGACCGTGGACTACGCCTACTTGGGTGGCTGCGATGGCGTCGTGCCAGGCCTGGGCAATGTTGACCCCTACGCCTACGTACAACTGCACGAGACGTGCCGGGCGAAAAACTGGGAACAAGCCGTCGAAATCCAAGAACGCATCAACAAGCTCATGGCCGTAGCATTTGTTGGCGACGGCTCGCGGATGGGCGGCTCGGCGGCAGGGCTGGGTGGATTCAAATCTGCACTGCACCATCTGGGTATCTTTGCTTCCCCCCGCATGGCACCTACGCACATGCCGCTTAACGACGACGAACATGCGCGGGTCGCAGCCATCGTTGATGAATTCAGCCACGGTGTGTAACGGTGCAGGTGCAAAACAGCATCCCGACACAGAGCGCACTGAGTGCGCCGAGCGCACCGAGCACTCTGTGCTTCGATATCGGTGGTACGAAAATCGCCTACGGCATCGTCCACGACAACAGCCCAACTGAAACCATTGCTGCCGGATCCGCACCTGCACAACCACAAGGTTCTTCGCTAGCAGCGGAGTTCGACAAAGCTGTCGGCATCGCATTGGCAGCAGCTCGTGAAGCGGGGATCGAGCCAGACCGCATCGGCGTCGGCGCGCCGGGCATTGTTCGCGGGCCGAGTGGAACCATACTCCGTTCCGGCCCCACGGTTCCTGGTTGGCAAGGAACCATCATCGAAGACATTATCGCTCGTCACACGAATGTGCCCGTAGCATGTCACAACGACGTGCGCATTTGGGCGTTCGGTGAGCACAACTTCGGTGCCGGACGCGGTATTACTGGCCGCGTGATCTATCTTTCGCTGGGCACAGGCGTCGGCGGAGCCATCGTCGACAACGGAGAATTACAAACCGGAACCTCCGGTTCCATCGGTGAATTTTCGGAGTTACTCGTGGCAGATCTGCGGGGCATGGCCGAAAGGGTAGAAAACACTTGCTCCGGAAACTCCCTAGCGCGCTATTACAACGTGCTCGCGGCTGATGCAGACTATGCCGGGCGTATCGCTTGGGACCACCCTGCCGGACCCGATGAACTGAGCCTTCCAGAGATCATGAAGCGCTATCATGCCGGAGATCGCCTGGCATTTGACGTGATTGATGGCAATATGCGCGGTTTTGGGCGTGCGCTGGCCGGGCTCGCTTTTGCGCTCGATATCGATGGCATCATCATCGGCGGCGGGGTTGGTGGGCTCGGTGAACCGATTTTAGGTGCGCTGCGCGCTGGGTTCGCACAATGGACGGTGGATTCTGCGCAACGACTACCAATCGTGGATTCTGAGCTAGGCAGACTCGCGCCATTGATAGGTGCAGCTGCTTATGCCCGCGAGTATGCGGAATAGTTGTGATGAGAAGACCGTTTGGTTTTCTCACAGGAGCAGTTTTCACCGGCTCAGTTATCCCAACGCTTGAGTCACCTTAAGGCTTGAGTTACCTCAAGAACTTAGTTACCCCACATACCTAAACACCTCACACCAGAAAGGGCGCAAAAGCTATGCCTTTTAATTTTCAGGCCAGTGATATCGCCGGTCGTCGGCAAGAAATCATTACCGCCGTGCGTGGCAAACTCGTGGTTTCGGTACAAGCTCCTGATGGGCATGCGATGCGCGATACCCATACGCTGACTCACGTGGCGCGTGCCTGCGTCGATGGCGGAGCACCAGCGATTCGCTGTGGTGGATATGGTGGGGTAGAAGATATTGCGTCTATCGCCAGTGCAGTCGACGTGCCGGTGTTTGGCTTGACCAAAGAAGGCGATACTGGCGTTTACATCACGCCAACGCGTGAGTCTGTGCGCAATGTGGTTGCTGCGGGGGCAGCGGTGGTTTGCGCCGATGCCACCTTGCGTGAGCGTCCTGACGGTTCTAGTTTTGCTGAGCTGGTGAAATTAGCGCACGAACTGGGTGTGGTGATTATGGCTGATTGCGCGACCCCAGAAGAAATGGCGGCGGCGCATAGCGATGGTGCGGATATCATCTCGACGACGCTGGCTGGTTACACCGAACACCGGGAGAAAACTGTGGGGCCGGATTTCGCCTGCCTTGCACAAGGGCGTGCACTGGTGGGGGCAGATGCATTCGTGATTGGGGAAGGGCGGTTCCATAGCCCACCGGCAGTCGCGCAAGGTATTGAGCAGGGCGCTGATGCGATCATTGCCGGAACCGCGATTACCGATCCGGGCTGGATTACCGCGGCTTTTTCTGCCCCCTTGCGAGAGCTAGATTAGTTTTCGCCTGCACGGTGGCCTCCGTGCAGGTGGCCACCGTGCCCCATTAGCGTGCTTGTACTGCGGCGATCGCGCGCTGCAATGGGGCATAATGCGCAAGTACTTTTTCACGGTAGAGTTGCGCGTCACCGGCTGCTAAAGCGTGCACTATCGCAGCGTGGGCCTCGATGGTTTTTTCAATGTCACCGGGCATCTGCACTTCCATTAATGGCAATACGTCCATGTGAATCTGCCAAAAAGCATCGGAGAGCTCTCGGATCAGGTTATTGGCAATCAACGAATGCAGACGACGGTGGTAGGCGTGGTCCTCTTCCGCAAAAGATTGTCCGGCCGAGTGTTTTTCGTGCATGGCTTGTACCAATTCCAATAGGTGGGTGGCGTCGTCGGCAGTAAAGGCTGTGCACAATTCATCGGCCATGGATAAATCAAGCCCGATACGCACTTCCACGACATCGCGTAGATGTTGGAAAGAATTTTCGGAATCAATGGTAGTGCGCAGAACCATGCCTTGGATTAAGGGGGAAAGAGAAAGCGAGCCCACAAAAGTGCCGTGTCCGTGGCGTACTTCTACGATGTCCAAGCTGGACAGTGTGCGTACTGCCTCGCGGACAGAGGAGCGAGAAAGGTTAAGAGCTTCACACAAATTGGCTTCTGTGGGCAAAGGGTCGCCTGGGCGCAGCTGGTTGCGTTTGATGTACTCGGTGATCCCGTTGGCGGCGAGTGTCGCGGCATTAATGCGTTGGCTCACAATTGGTCCTTTCGGGCCGGACTGAAAATTCGGGGACAGGGCCTTTGCTGGCGGCGATGTGTCGTTGTCAGTTTCATTGTCGGTCTCATCGTCAGCCTCGTTTGTGGTCTCATTGTCAGGCTCGTTGGCCGAGGTGTTGGGAGGGGTTACCCCCGGTCGACGGGCGACGATAGTTGGTGACCTTGGAAAATGACAATTGTGACTGCTTCGTATGGCATGTTTAGTGCCAGCTTGCTTGTCGGCAGTCAGATGTCTGACATATTATATGATCACATTCACACCATTGGGTCGCAACGTGACGTGTCACGTACTCGCCGGGGTGCACCGTGCACTGGGTGGGCAGGCCTGACAAGGAAGGATCAAGACCACATGTCTATGAATATCTCCATTATCCGCCGGATTGGCATGGTTGCTGCCGCGGCCAGTATGAGCATTGCGCTTGCGGCGTGTGCTCCTGACAACAGCTCGTCCAATGGTGCACAAGACACCAACGCGAATGGCTCTAGTGCTTCTGATTCTTCTGATTCTGCATCCTCTGGTGAGGTGAACGAAGAAGGTACCATCCGGGCTGCTATTTCCTATGAGCTTGGCACCAATGGCTATGACCCAATGACCACCACCGCTGCACTGACTGTGGCTGCTAACTGGCACACCCTGGAAGGTCTGACCGAACTAGACCAGACCGACGGCACCACCTATGCAGCCCTGGCGTCGGAGTTGCCGGATTCTGGCGATAGCACCGAAGCTACAGTGCAGCTGCGTGAAGGCGCGAAATTCTCTAATGGCTCGGACATTACAGCCGACGACGTTGTTTTCTCCTTTGAGCGCGTCATGGATGAATCCAATGAGTCGCTCTACGCTTCCTTCATCGACTTCATCGACTCAGTAGAAAAAGTCGACGATACTAGCGTGAAATTCACGCTGAAGCACCCAACTGGCGTCTTGGCCGAGCGCTTGTCGACGGTAAAGATCGTGCCGAAGGATGTTGTGGAGGAAGATCCAAAGGCTTTCGATAACAACCCGGTTGGTTCTGGTCCATACGTTATGACCGACAACGGTGGCGCCACGAACACCATCAAGTTCGAACGCAACGAGCACTATAATGGTGATCGTCCGGCGCGGTCCGCAAAGATGGAATGGGACATCATTCCGGATGCCTCGACGCGCATTAACGCCTTGCAATCTCAGCAAGTACAGGCGATTGACGCCGTGCCATATCTGAACGTAGATACGGTTGCTGCCACTAACGAGCTTGAATCTGAGCAGGGATTCGGCCTGTTGTTCTCCATGTTCAACAACGATCCGTCAAACCAATTCTCGAACAAGGACGCTCGCCAGGCATTCTTGTACGCGATTGATATGGACAAGGTCATCGAAAACGCGATGCAGGGGCAGGCCACCGCCGCGAAGTCCTTCCTGGATACTGAGCACCCGAACTTCCATGAAGCCGCAAACGTCTATGAACACGACACGGCCAAGGCGAAAGAACTGTTCGAAAAAGCAGGCGTGTCTAAGCTGCGTCTGTTGGCTACCGACCACGACTGGGTAAAGCTGGTCTCGCCGATCGTGCAGGAAAGCCTGAAAGAAGCTGGCGTGGAAGTTGAATTCACGGAGAAGAAATCTTCCGATGTTTACAACACCATCGACGGTAAGCCCGAAGCTTACGACGTCGTTCTGGCCCCAGGCGACCCATCGGTCTTCGGTAACGATCCAAACTTGCTGATGCGTTGGTGGTACGGCAACGACACCTGGACCCAGACTCGTATGCACTGGAATGACGAAGGCTACGAAAAGATCCAGGACTTGTTGGATAAGGGTCTGCAAGAAACCGATGAAGCCAAGCAGCAAGAAATCTGGAACGAAACCTTCGACGTGCTTTCCGATGAGGTTCCGCTGTACCCACTGTTCCACCGGAAGTCGCCAAGCGCTTGGGATAACAACACCCTCGTCGACTTTGAGCCAATTCCGGTCACCGGACTGTACTTCTTGGGTGCAGGAACCACCGAAAAATAAGGCAAGACTGAATGTCTAATCTGATCCGCCTCGTCGGACGCAGGCTGCTGGCGCTGCCGATTATGGTCCTGGGCGTAACGTTCTTGGTGTTTTTCATCATGTCGTTCTCGCCAGCGGACCCGGCACGCCTCGCCCTCGGCGAGACTGCTTCGCCCGCTGCCCTGGAGGCTTACCGCGAAGAACACGGTCTGAATGATCCATTACTCGTGCGCTATGGCCAGTTTCTGGTCAACATGGTGCAAGGCGACCTGGGCTTGTCATCCGGCGGCGTGCCGGTTACCGAGCGCATCGCGCACGCGTTTCCCATCACGCTGCAGTTGACTTTTACAGGGTTGCTGTTAGCGGTCATCGTTTCCGTGATCTTGGGTGTATTAGCTGCTATCTACCGAGAAAAATGGGTAGACCAGGTTATTCGTGTGCTTTCGATTGCCGCGCTAGCGACCCCGTCGTTCTGGTTGGCTATTTTGTTGATCCAGTGGCTGGGAACCATTCCTGGTGGTTGGGGAGCCTTCCCAGCCGTCGTGGCCCGGTGGGTGCCGTTTAGCCAAGATCCTGCGACCTGGGCGAATAATATTTTCCTCCCTGCTGTGGCACTTGCTGTGCCGGTGGCAGGTTCGTTAACCCGTGTCGTGCGTACCTCGATGGTGGAAGAACTCGACAAAGATTACGTCCGCATGGCCATCGGTGCAGGTGTGCCGCGTGGCACCGTCATCGGACGAAATGTCTTGCGTAATGCTTTGATTACCCCCATTACAGTGCTTGGTCTTCGGGTGGGCTACCTCATGGGTGGTGCGGCCGTCATTGAGATCATCTTTAATATCCAGGCGATGGGCCAGCTAATTCTCGATGGCGTTGTGCGTAACGACGTTTACTTGGTCCAAGGCGTGACATTGGTGGTCGCGATCGCGTTCATCGTTATCAACATCATCGTCGATATTCTCTACGTGCTGGTGAATCCACGGATTAGGAGCATCTAATGCTACGAGCAAAAACCACGCAAAAGCTGGAGAATAAAGCTGGCGCACGATTTACTGGCCTGAAAAACCTGCCGTTGAAATCAAAGATTTCCATGGTGGTCCTCGGCCTCGTGGTGCTGGCCGCTGTCTTTGCGCCGCTTATCGCACCGCATGACCCATTGTCTACGGGAACTCCGATTCAGGCACCGTCTGGTGAGCACTTATTCGGTACGGATTCCGTTGGTCGTGACATTTTATCGCGGGTTATTTACGGTGCACGTTCCTCGCTGCTCATTGGTTTGTTGGCAACAGGGCTGGCTTTGCTGGCCGCGGCTGTGTTGGGCTCAATTGCCGCGACATCGAACAAAGTCGTTTCAGAAATTTTGATGCGTATTTTGGACATCGTCATGTCCTTCCCCGCCATCGCGCTGGCCGCGGTCTTCGTTGCGGTGTGGGGTAATAACGTAGCTATTTTGATCATCGCGATCGGTTTCGTTTATACCCCGCAGCTGTCCCGTATTATTCGTGCGAATGTTTTGGGGCAGTTCGGTGAGGACTACGTATCAGCCTCCCGGGTCATGGGTGCATCAACAGCGCATATCTTGCTCAAACAAGTTGCGCGCAACTGCATTGCGCCGGTATTAGTTTTTGCCACGGTTTTGGTTGCTGACGCGATTGTGCTGGAAGCCTCGTTGTCCTTCATCAACGCCGGTGTTGCGCCGCCGAACCCATCGTGGGGCAATATTCTGTCCGATGGACAGGGCATTTTGCTCACCGGTGCCTGGTGGCCTACTTTCTTCGCTGGTTTGATGCTGTTGATTACCGTGTTGTGTTTGAACATCATGTCCGAGGGCATGACCGACGCACTGGCTTCGCCGCCTGCACGCAAACCAATTGCCGATGATGCGAAAGCTGCCGAGCAAGCTGAGAAAGCTGCTGCTGTGAAGACCCTCGGTGCGACTTCCCGAGAGGAATCCCGGGCTGCGCTGGAACAATCGCTGAGTGCTCTGCGTGGTTCGTCCATGGTGACTCAACGACGCGAAGCTGGGAAGGCAGAGGCCGGGGCTTCTGCAAAGAAAACCCCGCTGCTGGAAGTCAAAAATCTCCGCATTAGCTTTCCGGATGCACATGGGTCGGTCGATATTATCGACGGCGTAAACTTTTCTGTCGCCCCCGGAGAAACCTTGGGATTGGTGGGTGAGTCTGGCTGTGGCAAGTCCATTTCGGCCATGTCCATCATGGGCTTGTTGCCGAATTCGGCGGTGAAAACGGGCGAAGTTCTTTACGACGGAAAGAACGTGCTGGATCTGAGCGAAAAACAGCACAACGCATTGCGCGGGCATGAAATCGCCATGATTTATCAGGATGCTTTATCCTCACTGAATCCCTCGATGCTCATCAAGGCGCAGATGACGCAATTGATTAAGCGAGGCGGAAAGCGCGGAGCTCGGGAACTCCTAGAGCTGGTTGGTTTGGATCCAGATCGCACGCTGAAGTCCTACCCGCATGAGCTTTCGGGAGGTCAGCGTCAACGCGTGCTGATTGCAATGGCGCTGACACGGAACCCGCGCTTGTTGATTGCCGATGAACCGACTACTGCACTGGATGTGACGGTGCAAAAGCAAGTCGTCGAACTGCTTAATGATCTGCAAAAGAAACTTGGCTTCGCGATGATCTTTGTCTCGCATGACCTAGCCTTGGTGGCTCGCATGGCGGATAAAATTACCGTGATGTACGCGGGGCAGGTGGTCGAGCAAGGCAGCACTGCCGAGATCCTGCATGCTCCGACTCACGAATACACCCGTGGGTTGCTCGGTGCGGTTTTGTCTGTCGAAGCTAACGCACAACGTTTGTACCAGATTCCAGGAACAGTGCCGTCACCGACGGAATTCGTCAACGGGGACCGTTTCGCGCCGCGCTCGTCATACCCAGAGCTGGGGTTGGAGGAAAAACCAACGCTGCGTTTGCTCGGCGATGAAGCAACCTCTACCCACTATTACGCGAGCACCGATGAGCTAGAGGCAGTTCGCCGTGGCGCTAACGTGGCAGCTGATAGTTCGAAGCAGGAAGGCTAGTCGCCATGACCGAATTGGATAAAAGCCTGTCGGCTAAGAAATCAGACCTAGGCCAGCCTGTGCTGGAGCTGCGGGATACCAGCGTGGTGTTCAAAACCCGTACCGGTAGTCTGTTTAGCCCGAATAAGGTGCAAGCGAATAAAGGCATTAACTTCCAGATCTACCGCAACGACATTGTCGGCATTGTCGGCGAATCCGGCTGCGGTAAATCTACCCTGGCCAAAGTCATGGTGGGGCTGCAGAAACCTACCTCTGGCGAGGTGCTGTTTAAAGGCGAGCAGTTGGGTTGGGGGAGATCTGCACGCAAACAAATGGGGAAGTCAGTTTCTGTGGTTTTCCAGGATCCAGCGACCTCATTGAACCCACGCATGAGCGTGCAGCAGCAATTGCTGGATCCGTTGAATGTGCATGGGGTGGGCTCGCATAACGATCGTCTCAGTCGTGTCCGTGAGCTGTTGTCACTAGTTGGCCTGCCACAATCAGCACTCAACGTGTTACCGCGGCAGATTTCTGGTGGTCAACGTCAGCGTGTCGCTATTGCTCGTGCGCTCGTGCTCGAGCCGGACGTGATCATTGCCGACGAACCTACCTCTGCACTTGATGTATCAGTGCGTGCGCAGGTGCTTAACTTGTTGTTGGACCTCAAACGTGAAATGGGCTTGGGCTTGGTGTTCATTTCTCACGACATCAACACTGTGCGTTACGTATCCGACCGGATTTGCGTGATGCTCGGTGGGGAAATCGTGGAAGAAAACACGACCGAGGAAATTTTCGGCAACCCGCAGCATGAATACACGCGCGAATTACTAAGCGCAGTGCCGTCGCTACTAGGGGATTAGCCCGGAGAATCTCAGCAGGCTCTGCGGGTTTTGTGCGAAAAATGAGTGATAGTTAACACTATTTGGGATCATAAAAGAATCTTATTAGTCTCTTGGGTATGAGATTGAAGAAGATTGCGTTCCTTCTGAGCGCCATTGCTGTTGCTGTCACCGGCGCGGTAGCGCCGCAAGCCAATGCCGTTCGGGGAGGCCATGACGTCTCTCCCGATGACAAAAAGGCACAGAATATCGTCATTGTCGGCGGCTGCACGGGTACGGTCATCAGCCCACACTGGGTCCTCGCCGCAAAACACTGCTTCCGAGAAGGTAACCACCCGATGCCGATCACTACTGGCATCGACAAAAAGGGCGGCCGCAAAGGCTCGCAGGAAACTTTCTATGCCCCAAGCGGTGACATTTCGCTTGTGCGGATGTCCATGTATTCTGCCTTCGATTTCGACAGCTACCCACAATTGGCTTCCGAATCGCCTCAGGCTGGACAGACCGGAACCTTCTACGGTTGGGATAATCGCGAACATAATTACTTGCAGCAATCGACCGCTGAGGTACAAGGTAGTTACCAAGACGGCAGTTATAGCAACGGCAAGATGTTTGTTGTGCACCATCAAGATGGTGCCTATTCCAAACCAGGTGATTCCGGCGGGCCGCTCTTTATTGATGGAAAGCTAGCGGGTGTGGCCTCGGCAATCTCTGGCAACGGCGTGCCACTGAACCTCGCTGATATTGCGGCGCAAAAAGAATGGATCGCGGAGAAACTGGCGACTACAGGAGACACTGCGAATTTCTAACACAGTTCTCTTGCCTGCTGCCTGACGGTTTTTCGTCTATTTTTTGTCGTCCGTTTCGACCGTGACATTACCGGTGAGCTTCCACCCGTCGCCTTCTTCGTATTCGAATTCCGGGGCTTCGACTTCGTTGCCATCTTTGTCATAACCTGGCGCTGGCTTGTTTTCGGCTTTCTCGAGTTTTTCCGGAGTATCAGTCTTTTCCCAGCGCCGGGTGCGCACGCGTGTCGAAGCCGCGTAGTCGTCGCCCATACCCTTCAGCAATGAGATCATGATGAACCCTTGCATGATGAAGAATGGCAGCGCGACGATGGTCACCACTTCCTGGATCGCTTGGATTCCGGATTCGTTGATGAACAATAAGGCAGCGGTTACTACACCGACAGCAATCGCCCACGCGACGCGGTAGTAGGTAGGGGATTTGGCCTCTTCACCGGTGGCGAATGTATCCATCACCAGGGCAGCGGAGTCAATTGAGGTGATGAAAAAAATCGTGATGACAGCCAAGGCCAGCGTGCCGGATACGGCATACAGCGGGTATTGCTCCAGGAGCGCGAACAAGGCAACCGGGGTGTTGCCTTCTTCAACGACTGGCCCGGTCAGCACACCGGGATCTTCCAGCTCCATTTCGATGGCGGAGCGGCCAAAGATGGAGAACCATACGATGACGAAAATCGTCGGCAAGGCGAGCACACCACCGATGAATTCACGTACGGTGCGCCCACGTGAGATACGTGCGATGAACATGCCGACGAACGGCGACCAGCATATTGTCCACGCCCAGTAGAAGGCCGTCCAGGAATTTAGCCACCCTGGGTTTTCGTTGTAGGAGTCTACCCAAAACATCAGTTCTGGCAGGCTGCTGGCATAAATTCCGAACGCTTCCGTCGTGTGGTTAATAACTTTCAACGTTGGACCCATGACGGCCACGAAGATCATCAGTAGTACGGCACCGAGAATGTTCAGGTTGGATAGGATTTTCACGCCCTTATCCAGGCCGGTGGCCACAGAAATAGAAGCGGTCACGGTAATCCCGACGATGATCAGCACTTCCACCCAGCCGACTAGCGGCACACCCCACATGATGTTTAGTCCGGCGTTGATTTGTAGTACGCCCAAGCCGACAGAAACCGCAAGACCAAAGATGGTGCCGATGATGGCCATTGCATCAATTAGTTTGCCCGGCCAGCGGTAGACCATTCCGCCCAGAAATGGTGAAAATACCGAAGAGATGCGTGCAGGCATTTTGCGCTTGTAAATGAAATAGCCCATTGCCAAGCCCGGCAGCACGAAAATTACCCACATGTGGGCAGCGAAGTGGTAGTAGGTGTATTCGAATGCCTGGGTGATGGCCTCTTGGCTCATCGGTTCCAGCTCGCCACGTGGCGGATTGTACGCGTGGTGGATTGGTTCAGCGGCACCCCAAAACAGCAGGGTAGCGCCTAGCCCGGCCGCGAAAAGCATAGCGAACCAAACGGGCAAGGAAAATTCAGGTTCGTCTTCGTCGTCGCCTAAGCGCAGTTTTCCGAATTTGGAGACGAAGATTCCGATCAGGAACACGAAGATGACGGAAAAACCACCGATATAAAGCCATGCGAAATTCCGCAGCAGTGTGTCGGAAGCATCGCTGTAGAGATCGCGAGCCCGGGAACCGAAGGCGATCGTTCCGGCCACGAAAACCGCCACGAAAATGGTGGCGGTGAAAAAGACGAAGGGGTCAGTTTGGAGCCGGAATCTGCGCTTAGTGGGTGCGGACCCGGTTGATGATGTAGAAGGTGGCGTCATATTCTTCCTGCCAGCTAGGTTACAAAGTTCTAGCAGGGATTATACTGAGCCTGACCTTGGCTGGGGAGATTTTTGTCCCGGAGCTGGGACGGAGGATTCCTAGAACGGAGGCTCTTCGTCTAGCCCCAAGACGTGCAGGAGCTTGGATGCCGGCCAAATGGCGATCCCTTGACCTTTTTCGTTGAGTTCCTCCGCTCGCTTTTCTTTCGAGGTCTTTTTCGCCCATTCGCCAACCACCAAAATGGTGGTTTTCTTCGTGACATTTTTGCCGATTTGTGCGCCGCGTTCCGCAATGTCTGACCACAACCGACCTTTGTCGTAAGGCTCGAATTCCCCGGTTAGCGTGACGTGTTCGCCGAATAACGGATGGTCTGAGTCTGCATTGTGGTTCGCTTCCGGCACGGTATCTGGGGTGGCGACGGCTTGCCATGGGGCGGGCTGGCCACTACCGGATTTCGCCGAGGATTTCCCGGCTTTTTCGCTTGTCGACGCCTGCTGGCTGCTTTGGCCGGTTTGCGCGTTGCTGCCGGTGCTTTGTGCTCCGCCACCGGCTAATTCGCTGAGATCAGTGCGCAGTACGGGAATGTGGGTGTCGCCGTGAACTTTGCCCAGTGCAAAATTACTGGCGGCATATAACTCGGCAACGCTGCCGCGGTGATGTTCGCGCAAGGCTAGCTCTACGAGTATCTCACCGGTGACGTAGGCGGCAGCGGCCGCGCTTTCTGTGGAAGCGGGTTTGTCTGTTGCGACTTCCAGTGCTTGGGCGATCGTGTCTAATTCATGGTCGCGAACGTCGATGGTGGCGTGCGTGCTGGCGTTGCGGGCTAGGGCTAGTGTGCACGCGTAGGTGAATGTAGCGTGAGTAGCAGCCAGCGCCCGATGCAGCTGTGCTGCCTGATAAAAACCGTTGTGGGCGACGATCGGGGTCGAGCCGTCGACAAGCGCTGGCGAATTCTGCAAATGGTGCGCGAATTCTTCTATGCTCCACGTTTTTTCTGTGTTGGCCTGGCCGTCGGTGTACTCCACGGTGTGGACGCGCAGTACGTTGTTGTATGAGGCTGTGCCGTTGGTATTGACCTCTGCTTTGCCTTCGCCGTCTGTGTTGTCTCCTGTATTCTTCTCGACGTTTCCCGTTGACTCGATAGCAATGGCTAGGAAATTTAGTCCAGCTACCGCACCTTCGGCTGGAGCTTTTCCTTGTTGGGCGTCACGAATATCGGTGATGAATGCTTGTAGTGCTTTGGTGCTCGCTTGACCAGGTGGGAAGGTGACTGACATATCAGTGCCGTGGAGCACAACGGAGCCGCACTCTAGCGCGGTGGGTTCAGTGGCGGAAATGCCGGTGATGTCAGCAATATTGATGGTTGAGACCGTGCGTGATTCGTCGCCGCGGTATAGCGCTGCGGATAATTCGCTACGCATCATGGTGATCGTGTCATTGGAGACGGTCAGCGTGGCGTTATGGGCTTGCGTCACGGCAGTGATCCTTCCTGGTTGGGCGGCTGTGGGGCTGGCAGTTCTGTTAATGGCACCGGGTTAACTCTGCTCATGGCACCGGGATTGCAGCCCTGCTAATAACACGGTAATGCCTCGTTCGACATCGGTGGTGCCAGCCCCGTTGCAATCGTTTGCGTTAGAACCATCGGTATTAGAGGTAGTGGTATTAGAGCTAGTGGATTTACTGGCAGCCGATTTACTGGCAGCCGATTTACTGGCAGCGAGCAATTGCTGAGCTGATTGTTCCATTATGCTTGCGCCGAACACTAGGTGTAGAGCCGAGGTGGCGGTAGCGATGACGTCGGCCTCGGCGTGGTCTGCGGCGTGGATGGCCGCAACGTGACCTTTTTTCGGCGCATTGTGTCCAAGCTCGTGGTGAATGCTAGCCACAAGGCTGTCACATAGGTGAGACCACAAGGGAGAATGTGGTTGTGAGACCGCTGCGTGCACTAGCTCGGCTCCATCACGGTGGGCAAGCAGTGTGGAGTGTAGCGTGGTGCAAAAATCCTGGGGGCTAGCGTACGTACTGCCCGGTGGTGCGTCGACAAGCGCAAAAACCGGCTGCAGAATCTTTTTTGCTACCGCTGTAATCAATTCTTGTTTGTTGGCGATATGCCAATAGAGGGCTCCTGCGGCAACGCCGAGGGAGTTCGCTACCCGTCGCATTGTCATATCCGCCAGCCCATAGGTGTCAAGAAGCTCCAGGGCCTGGGAGATGATGGTTTCGCGGTGTAGCTGCACAATTGCATAGTTTACGGCAGTCTGTTTTGTGTGTAGTACGTGACGGCGAGCGCCGCGATTCGCAGCGCCTAGCCTGAAGCTCACAGCAAGTTCCGAGGAAGTTTTCATGTTCGCACGCGGGGCAGGCTGTTAGGATTACGTGACGTTACGCCAAAGAGTTCAAGTATTCGCCTCCGTGGCGCTACCCCAAATATTCAAGGAGCATCCATGTCTTTGTCCCTGACACCCAAAAAAGCCATTGTGGCTCTCGCTGCACTGGCCCCACTGATTGTGGCTGGGTGCTCGTCGGCTGACGAGGAAACCGCTGCGAAAAACACTTCCACTGTCACCAGCACGTCGGAAACCCCTTCGGCAACCCCAACCGAAGACCCGGAGCATAAGGACGAACACGACAAGAAAGAAGAAGATCAGCACCCTGAGGGGCAGCAGCCGAAGCCTGGTAACCAAGCGGCAGCGGGCGGTGCCCCAGCACAGGGTGGCCATAATGGTCAGCCTGTCAACCCATTCGATCAGCAGCTCGACCAACAGCGTTTGAATGTGGCTCCTGTCGAGGGTGGTCAGCCTGCCGACGAGCAAACCATCGGTGAGATTCGTCAGTTGTTGGATGGCGCGTACCAGCAGGAGACCCTGACGAAATTCATGCAGTACATCCCGAATAACACTTGCCGCGCGGCTTTGGATGAAATTGGTGGCGCTAATGCCTTCAATATGGATGAATTAGATCCGGCAACTCGTGCGCAATTCGACCGGGCATATGAACTTATGCCAAACCGCTCGTACATTGAGTCTGTCACCAACGTGCAGCGCAACGGCGACCGTGCTTCGGCAACCGTTACGGTAAACACCCCGCAGGGCAAGGATGAATCCATCCAGCGCTACCAGATCGAAGACGGCCAGTGGAAGTTCTGTAAGTAATTCATGGCTCGCAGTATTCCGCGCTGGCTGGGGGACCGGGCTGGGCTGATTGGTCTCTGGCTGATCGTGTATTCCGTTGGCGGCGCAATTTGGGGGTTGTTGCGCCCGACGTTTTCAGCGCAGGTTGTCAGTACCGAGAGTCTGATCCCAGATTATTCTGATTCCAGCCATTTCATAGCGTTTGCGACGTATGTGATCGCCACTGCCGCGATGTCCGTGGCATTGGCGATTTTCGCCTATCTTCTGCAAGGTTCCCGCAAATTCGTGGATTTGTTGTGGATTGGCGTGGTTGCTTTAGCAGGGGCAGTGTCATTTCTGGCCATTGGCGACGTCGTTGGCATGAGTGTGCATGGCATAGGGGCTGCTGATCAGCTTGCGCCGGGGACTACGATCACGACGATAGCTGCCGCCAAACCCGGTATTTCGGGTTACCTGGTCTCGCCATTCGTGGCTATGCTGGTGTATTGGTCGTTACAGGTTCTTAGTCCTGCGACGGAAACCACGAAAAACCCTGTCGTGAAACAAACAGAAGACGCCTAGCCAGCATTAAGGAGCCACTACGGTGTTAAGCACGATCGACCTGCGAGGCCAAGTGCCCACCACTGCCCAATTGCGCCGTAGCCTGCCACGGGGCGGTACAGATATTACGTCGGTTTTGCCGACGGTCACGCCCATTATTGAAGCGGTGAAAACGGGTGGGGCGCAAGCGGCATTGGAATTTGGTGCACGTTTCGATCGCGTGCGGCCGGACTCTGTGCGCGTGCCAGCAGAAATTATGGACCGTGCCGTCGGTGAGTTGCAGCCGGATGTGCGCGCGGCGATTGAGGAAGCCATTGCTCGGACCCGCAAGGTACATAGTGAGCAAAAACCACAATCGCATACGACCGAGCTTGCCGACGGCGCCCGCGTGACTGAGGTTTTCCGTCCGGTGGAACGCGTCGGCTTGTATGTGCCTGGTGGACAGGCGGTGTATCCGTCGTCGGTAATCATGAATGCTGTGCCGGCACAGGAGGCCGGCGCAGAATCACTCGTAGTCGCGAGCCCGCCACAGGAAGATTGTGGTGGTTGGCCGCATCCGACTATTTTGGCTGTTTGCCGGTTGCTCGGGGTTGATGAAGTCTGGGCGGTTGGCGGCGCGCAAGCGGTGGCGCTGCTGGCTTATGGCGATGACGAGTTGTGTGAGCCGGTGGATATGGTCACCGGCCCGGGCAATATTTATGTCGCTGCCGCCAAGCGTTTGGTACAAGGCGTGGTTGGTATTGATTCGGAGGCCGGCCCCACGGAGATTGCAATTATCGCCGATCACACTGCGAACCCGATTTGGGTCGCGTATGACCTGATCTCCCAGGCAGAACACGATGAGATGGCAGCGAGTGTCCTGATCACTGCTGATGAAGAGTTTGCCACTCGTGTGAACCATGAGGTTGCAAAGCGCTATGGCGTGACTGCCAACCACGCTCGTGTCGAACAAGCCTTGCGTGGTCAACAGTCCGGCATTGTGCTTGTCGACGACCTTGAGCAAGCCGTACGTGTGGCAGATGCCTATGCGGCTGAACATTTGGAAGTGCATACGGAAAATGCCCGCGAAATTGCCGAACGCGTTCGCCATGCGGGAGCGATTTTTGTGGGGGAATATTCTCCCGTGCCGTTGGGTGATTACGTGGCCGGTTCTAACCACGTGTTGCCTACGGGAGGCACAGCTCGCTTCTCGGCAGGGTTGTCGACGCATACCTTCCTACGTCCGGTGAACTTGATTGACTATGATCGTGTAGGTTTGCGTTCGGTCGCAGAGCACGTGATTGCATTTTCGCAGGCCGAACAGCTGCCTGCCCACGGTGAGGCGATCCGGGCGCGTTTTGCTGAGCGTGCGGAAAACGCGGAGGGCTAGCGCATGGTCGATATTTCCCATTTGCCTTTGCGCGAGGAGCTGCGTGGCCAACGGGCTTATGGAGCCCCACAGCTTGCGGTACCAGTTGCGCTGAATACTAACGAAAATCCATACCCGCCGTCACCGGCACTAGTGGAAACGTTGTTGGAGGAGATCAGGCAATTGTCTTCCCAACTTAACCGGTATCCGGACCGCGATGCGGTGCAGTTACGTGCGGACTTGGCGGACTATGTGACACGTCGGACCGGGGTAGAGGTTACTGGGGAAAACGTGTGGGCAGCCAACGGATCGAATGAGGTTTTGCAGCAATTGTTGCAGGCATTTGGTGGTCCTGGCCGTAGCGTGTTGGGTTTCCAGCCGTCGTATTCTATGCATCCAATTTTGGCTGCTGGTACACACACAGAATTTCTTAACGTCCCGCGGCGGGCAGATTTCACCGTCGATATTGATTCCGCACTGGCTACAATCGCCGAACACCGACCGTCGGTCGTGTTTATTACGACGCCCAATAACCCGACTGGTACGCCCACTAGTTTGGACGAAATTGAGCAGCTGTGTCAGGCTGCCCATGCTGCCAACGGCATTGTGATTGTCGACGAAGCTTACGCAGAATTTTCTGCCAGCCCGTCGGCGGCAACGCTGATCGCGAAGTATCCTGCCACACTGGTGGTCTCGCGCACCATGTCCAAAGCCTTCGATTTTGCGGGGGTGCGGCTGGGCTATTTTGTTGCCGATCCCGCCTTCGTGGAGGCCGTGCAGTTAGTACGTTTGCCGTATCACCTTTCGGTGTTGACACAAGCTGCCGCCCGCGCTGCTTTGCGCCATGCTGATGAGACGCTGGCCGACGTCGGCAAGCTAATCGAAGGGCGCAATCATGTGGTTGCCGGGTTGGAAAAATTCGGTTATACCGTGATGCCCAGCGAATCCAATTTTGTGTTTTTCGGAAAATTCGCTGAACAACACGAAGTCTGGCAGCAGTTTTTGGATCGTGGGGTGTTGATCCGTGACGTCGGCGTTGCCGGATATTTGCGGGCGACGATCGGTACACCAGAAGAAAACGAAGCCTTTTTGCAAGCAGCACGGGAGGTGCAGCGATGAGCGCACGCATTGGCACGCATCAACGGGCCACGAGTGAATCTGATATCTCGGTAGAAATCAACGTGGACGGCCCAGCAACAACCGATATTTCCACTGGTCTGCCGTTTTTTGACCATATGCTTACTGCTTTCGCCGTGCACGGTGGCTTTGGGTTGCAGGTTGCGGCGCGTGGCGATATTGAAGTCGACGCTCATCACACTGTGGAAGATACCGCGATTGTTTTAGGCGAAGCTTTTGCGAAGGCGCTCGGAGATAAAGCCGGAATTACCCGTTTTGGCCAGCAGCAGTTGCCAATGGATGAAGCGCTGGTAGAAGCCGTGGTGGATATTTCCGGTAGGCCGTATTGCGTGTTTCGGGGAGAACCGGAGCACTTGGTGCACCAGATCATTGGCGGCCACTACGCAACGGTTATGAACGAGCATTTTTTTGATACTTTCGCCAAGCACGCGGGGCTGACTTTGCATGTTCGCTGCCATTATGGTCGCGACCCGCATCACATCACCGAAGCAGAATTCAAGGCGGTGGCCCGAGCCTTGCGTGCCGCGGTGCAGATTGATCCGAAGCAAGCTGGCCATATCCCGTCTACTAAAGGTGCGCTGTAATGGCGAATCTATCGGTATTAATCACATTTTTGTTCGCCGGTTTGCTCGCTGGTGGCGCCGTCAGTGCCTATCGTGCCGGTGCCAAAGCCTGGACGATTATTGCTGCCGTTGCTGCGGTGTCAGTGATAGTGCTGGCCATATGGATGATGACTATGCAGATGCCGTAAGCTGCGAAAAGTAGGTGAGCGACAGCACTGCGTAAAGCGAGGAGGCGATGCCGACGATGAGTCAGCAGCATGGTGGTGACAACAACGACCAGCGTGAGCAGACTACTGGTGATGAGCAACCGCGGGTAGTCCAGTCGCCGGCGGGCTCGATCTGGAAAGTTCCTGGTTTTAGCTCCACAATGGTGGCGATCGGCGCTGCTTTCGGCGCGTTTTCTTTGCTGCTACCCGTGTTGCCCCTGGCAGTGCTTGATTCGGGAGGTTCTGCCACTCTTGCCGGTGGTGCTACCGGTTCGTTCATGGCTGCGACCGTCGCTATCCAGATCTTTACCCCGCAGTTGGTGCGCAAGTTTGGCTATAACCCGGTGATGATGGTTGCTGCCTTCATGCTGGGAGTACCCGCACTGGGGCATTTGTTAGGGATGGAACCGTGGGTGGTGCTGCTGTTTTCTGCTTTGCGCGGTACCGGATTCGGTGCCTTGACCGTTGCGCAGTCCGCCTTGATCGCAGAATTAGTGCCTATTCGCCTGTTGGGTAAAGCCACTGGAATTTTGGGCGTATTCGTTGGTGGTGCGCAAATGGTGTTCATGCCTGTGGGCTTGATGATGGGCGACGCCTGGGGTTATCACACGGTGTATTACCTGGCAGCGATCACCGCTTTGATTGCGGTTGCCATGATTGTTCGGTTGCCGAAGCTATTCCCAGCCACCGCGGATGAAGACAACACCGGTGTTGTGCACGTATCTATGTGGAAATTAGTGCTTGTGCCTGCGCTGGCGATGACTAGTATTTCGATGAGCTATGGTGTGGTGTCGTCGTTCTTGCCAGCTTCGGTTCGTGAAGCGGACCCGGCTACTGGTGCTGTACTGGCCGGTTTCATGCTCTCGTTAATCGGGGCGATGACCTTCATCTTCCGTTTGGTTTCCGGTACGGTTGCCGACCGCACCGGAAAGCCGGGCATGTTGATGATCCCCATGCAGATTCTTGGATTGTTCAGCATGTTGTTGATGGCCATTGCGACTTATGCCGGCTGGTCGATCTGGTGGCTGGTTTTGGCCGCACTGCTTTTCGGTGCCGCCTTCGGTGCTATGCAAAACGACGCGTTGCTGTCTATGTTTGATCGCCTACCGCGACACAAATTCTCCGAGGCTTCGGCCGTCTGGAATATTTTTTATGACGCTGGCACTGGGCTAGGCTCTTTGGCTCTCGGTGCTCTGGTTGCAGGTTATGGTTATGCCGGAACTTACCTTGCCGCTGCGGGAATCGTTTTCTTATTAATTATTCTGACCAGCCTGGATGCTTTCATCGGTAAGCATCGGACCACCGAATATCACCATATCCGTGGGCGTTTGCGGCAGGTGCCGGGAGCTCGCACGGCGGGTCGTGCGTGGCGCGTCTCCCGCAGGGGTGCTTCCCGTTTGCGGTTTGGTAAGAAGTCATAGCCTAAACTGTCAGGCATGAGTCCGACTGTTGCCCTGCTTGATTATGGTTCCGGAAATATCCGTAGTGCTTACCGCGCCCTTGAGCACGTTGGTGCGGACGTAGAAATTACCAAAGATCCGCAAATTTGTCTGAACGCAGATGGCCTACTCGTGCCGGGGGTGGGCGCGTTTGCTGCGTGCATGCGTGGGCTGCGTGAGGTGCACGGCCCCCGGATCATCGGCCAGCGCCTAGCCGGTGAGCGTCCGGTGTTGGGGATTTGCGTGGGCATGCAGGTGTTGTTTGAACACGGTGTGGAACATGACGAAGCCGCCGATGGTTGCGGTGAATGGCCGGGCACTGTTGAACGATTGCAGGCGCGGGTATTGCCGCACATGGGGTGGAATACCGTGCAGCAGCCTGATTCGCCCATGTTTGCTGAGCTTTCCGACGACGAACGCTTCTATTTCGTGCACTCTTATGGGGTGCGCACCTGGCAACTAGATGGCACTGATTTTGCAGCCCCGCCGCGCGTTGCTTGGTCCGAGCATGATGGCGATCGTTTTGTGGCTGCAGTCGACAACGGTGCGTTGTGGGCGACACAATTCCATCCAGAAAAATCTGGTGCGGCTGGTTCGCAGTTGCTGCGGAACTGGATTAACACGCTATAACAGGCTGCACACCGTGCTAAAGGAACAAGAAAGAAGCTGTCATGAATTTTAGTCTTCTCCCCGCTGTTGATGTTGTCGATGGCCAAGCTGTTCGCTTGGATCAAGGCGCTGCTGGCACAGAAAAATCATATGGTGATCCGATTGCTGCCGCTCGCCGATGGCAACAGCAGGGTGCACAGTGGATCCACTGTGTTGATTTGGATGCGGCCTTCGGGCGCGGTTCCAACCACGAGCTGTTGGCACAGATTGTGGCCGAGGTGGGGGTCAACATTGAGCTAACTGGTGGTATTCGTGATGATGCATCTTTGCAGCGAGCTCTAGCTACCGGTGCGCGTCGCGTGAATATTGGTACTGCCGCGCTGGAGAAACCGGCATGGATCGAGCGAGTTTTGGCCGAACATGCCGATGTCGTCGCGGTGGACCTTGCGGTGTTGCGCGATGAATCGGGCGAATGGCGTACTCGCGGTCGCGGTTGGGAAACCGACGGCGGGGACCTGTGGGAGGTGCTGGAACGTCTAGACGCGGCTGGCTGCCGGCGCTTCGTTGTCACCGATGTGTCGAAAGACGGCACGCTGACCGGCCCCAATATCGATCTGTTGCGGGAAGTTAGTGCAGCTACTGAAGCAAATATTACGGCTTCGGGTGGGATTTCTAGCTTGGACGATGTGGCCGCCGTCGCCAAGCATGCCAATGAAGGAATCGATTCCGTGATTATTGGCAAAGCGTTGTATGAGGACCGTTTTAGTTTGTCAGCGGCACTCGAATTGGTGGATGGACTAGTAAGCAAGACCACACGTGGCTAAGATCGGGTTTTAATGGATGCATCCGAGAGCACTGCACGTGAGTCGAGAGCATATGAGACGAGTACGCAAGAATCGCTGCAGTACCTAGCACAGTTGGAAGAACTCCTAGGCAAGGCCGAGGAGATGTTTCGTGCTGGCTTCGGCACTGCGCCCGCTCGCAGGAAGTCCGGGGGATCGCCGGTGACCACTGTCGATTTCAGTATTGAAGAATATCTGCGCGACACATTGCAGGGCATCGCTGGCGCTACGGTCTGTGGTGAGGAGCGCGGCGGGGAGATTGGCGCAGAACCTGCGTGGGTAATTGATCCGATCGATGGCACCGCGAACTTCGCGGCGGGCAATCCGATGTGTGCGATTAATGTTGCCTTGGTGGCGAATTACCGGCCGGTGGTCGGCATGATTGCATTGCCGTTGCTGCACAAGCGCATTAGCGCAGTAGCCGGTGGGGGAGTGTTGCGAAACGGAGAGCATTTTGTGCGTCATCGACCGCACGGGCACATTGGGGCGTCCAACGTGGGTTCGGCTGCGGTGGATCAGGTTTCCGCACACCGTCGTGCACAAATGCTGGAAGATATTGTTTCGCAGGGCCTATCCACCCGTATTACTGGTTCGGTGGGCCTCGATTTGGCTTTTGCTGCTGAAGGAATTTTTGATGGCATTATGAATTTTTCACCGTTCCCCTGGGATAATGCTGCGGGGGCGTTGTTGAACGCTGAGGCCGGGTTGGTGGTCACTGACTTGGAAGGCCGGCCGTGGACGACGCGTTCGCATGGCATCATTGCCGGCAGTGCTGATATTCATCATCGCTTGCACCGTTTGGTGCGAGAGAACTAGCGGCTCAGCTCAGGTCTTGAAATACGGTAAATACGGTCATAAACACCGGTCGGAAATAACGGTCAGAAAACTCGGTTGGAAATACTAGAAAAGGGGCAGTGCTCATGAGCCTGGCAACGCGGGTGATTCCGTGCTTGGATGTAAAAGATGGCCGTGTGGTCAAAGGCGTAAATTTTACCGGCCTGCGTGATGCCGGTGACCCCGTGGAACTCTCTCGTCGCTATGAGGCTGAGGGGGCAGACGAGCTGACCTTCTTGGATGTTTCTGCTTCTCAGCAGGGGCGCGGCACCATGTTGGAAGTTGTGCGTGCAACTGCTGAGCAAGTGTTTATTCCTTTGACCGTGGGCGGTGGGGTGCGTAGCGCTGCGGACGTGGATGAATTATTGCGTGCCGGTGCAGATAAAGTCTCGATCAACACCGCGGCTATTCATCGTCCAGAGTTGCTCCGCGAGTTGTCGCGTCGTTTTGGTTCGCAGTGCATTGTGCTTTCGGTGGATGCGCGTAGGGTAGCTGGAAATCCAGTAGCTGATATGCCTTCGGGTTTTGAAGTCACCACCCATGGTGGTTCGAAATCCGCAGGCCTCGATGCCGTTGAATGGGTGCGCACGGGCCAAGAACTTGGGGTCGGCGAGATTTTGCTGAATTCCATGGACGGCGATGGTACGAAAGCTGGTTTTGATCTCGAGTTGATCACCGCGGTGCGGAAGCACACGAATTTACCGGTAATCGCTTCGGGCGGGGCCGGGGCCGCCGAACATTTCCCACCAGCGATCGCGGCTGGTGCCGATGCGGTGCTCGCGGCGTCGATTTTCCACTTCGGGGAGGTCACTATCGATCAGGTTAAAGCCACCATGGTGACTGCGGGATTGACGGTGCGATGATGAGTACACAAGATAACCCTGCTGATTATGAGTTGGATCCGGACGTCGGTAAGCGGCTTAAGCTCAATGCTGCCGGTTTGCTTCCGGTGGTGGTGCAGGCAGCCGATACCGGGGAAGTGCTCATGCTGGCGTGGATGGATACTCATGCGTTGGCATACACGCTGGCGACACGCCGTGGCACCTATTACTCGCGCTCTCGCCAGGAATACTGGATTAAAGGTTTGACTTCCGGCAATACCCAGCAGGTGGAGTCGGTGGCGCTGGATTGTGATGGCGACACGGTGCTGTTGCGCGTTCGGCAAAGTGGTGGGGCTTGCCACACGGGTGATCGCACATGTTTCGATGCTGACGTTTTGCTAGCCTAAAATAATGTTTTCGCATCGGGTTTCTGCGCTGTTATTGGGTTTGGGCGCTGCTGGTCTGTGGGGAGCGTCCCGGATGGATTGGGTGGTTGCTGACACCGCCGATGATTTGGCGGGGGATCGCGCAATTGCGATTAGTGGCGGGCAGTGGTCCATGGAAACCACCGCGCTTGCTTTGGTTATGTTGGCTGGGTGTGTTGCTGGCTTGGCGTTGCGGCGCTTGGGGCGTCGTGTGGTCGGTGTTATTTCTGCTCTGGCTGCCATTGGTGCTAGTTGGTCTGGCTTGACGATGCTGGCGGGAACCCCGGATCCGGAGCATGCTCGCAATGTGCTGCGCGCGGCCGCCACGAATGAAACCGCGGTGAATGCGGAAGGCATTAGCGAATGGGCCCACGTGGTGGCAGCGGAGCCAAATGTTGTTGGCCCGGTGTTGAGCTTGCTGGCCTGCGCTGTGGCGTTGTTTGCCTCGGTGCTTTTGGCTATGCGGCCGGGAGTAGATCCGGCTGCGGTGAACAAATATGAGCGGAAAGCTGCGCGTGAGGAAAAGCTTGAGCGCGAGTTGGCAGAAAGTCCAGATTCTGGACGCGTGTTGTGGGATGCGCTGGATGCCGATATCGATCCGAGCGAGCGCCCAAGCGGCGAGACGTCTTCTGATAATCGTAGGCCAGACGACCGCTGATTGCTGTTTTGGAAAGCTACCAGCCGCCGTACAGCTCCCACCTGGGTGACGCTAGGCTGGCCTTAATGTGCTTTGCAGTGGTGTTCTTTGTGGTGATGTGGAATACTCAAAGCATGATGCTGCGCATGATGGTGCGCGTACACGAAGGGGTGGTAGCTGGTGACAACCGTGCTGGCAGCTGATGCCATCGTGGCTGAAATACTTGCCGACGTCGCCGCCCGTGAAGCCCGCGTATCGTTTGCGGATATCAAAGCGCTTTCGCGGTCTGTGCCCAGCCCGCGCCCGGTAGTATCAGAGTTGCTTCGCCCTGGTTGTAGCATCATTGCGGAAATTAAACGTGCCAATCCTGTGCCGCATATGCACGGTGGCAATGATTGTGTAGTTCGCGCAGATGCGCCGCGTTTGCTTGATTTCGATGCTGTGTCTTCGCTTGCCGACGTCGCCGGCTTGGCGCAAGGGTTCGCGCAAGCCGGGGTGGCGGCGGTCGCCTGCCAGACAGAGCAACTGCGATTTCGGGGATCCCTGGAAGATATGGCTACTGCCCGGGCAGCTAGTTCCGTCCCTATGCTGTGTCGGGACATCATAGTGGACCCCTACCAAGTGCATGAAGCCCGCTTTTTTGGTGCCGATATGGTTCCGTTGCAGGTAGAGCTATTAGCGCAAGCACGTCTGGTGGCATTAGTTGATCGCATTGAAAGCCTGGGGATGACGGCATTGGCAGAAGTGCGTAGCCCGGAACAAGCCCAACGCGCGGTTGCGGCTGGGGTAAAAGTCGTCGGTATTAATGCCCGTGGCTTGCATTCGCGGAACTTAAATCCGCATCGATTTTCCGCTATCGTGCCTCACTTGCCCAGCGATGTGGTGCGTATTGGCTTGGGCGGGGTAATGAGTGCCCGCGAAGTTTGGCGCTACGCCGGGTGGGGAGCGGACGCGGTGTTGGTGGGGGAAGCTCTCATGGCTGCGCCGCGCCCGGCGGTGCTAGCCCGTGATCTGGTGGCAGCCGGCCTGCACCCAGCATGCCCTGTATGGCGTAGTTGAGCGCCTCATTTTGCCATTGCTATCTGCGGTAGCACCCCGCCTACCTATCCCTAGTATCGGCCTGACTTAGCACGCTGGATTATGCTTTGGGGGCTTATGGCAGAATCCTAAGTCATGGTTACAGATTTTTTGGCGAATATTCCGTCTCCGCCGCAGGGGGTGTGGCAGCTGGGGCCACTGCCTTTGCGTGCTTATGCCTTGTGCATCATTGCAGGCATTATCGTCGCGCTGTATATCACGCAGGCTCGCTATGTGCGGGTTGGTGGCGACTCCAACGTGGTGTGGGACGCGGCGATTCTGGCGATTCCTGCTGGGGTGATTGGCGGCCGTGCTTATCACGTGATTACGGATCACCACAAGTATTTTTGTGCGGATTGTGACCCGGTGGATGCTTTGCGGATCACTAATGGTGGTTTGGGTATTTGGGGTGCGATTGCATTGGGCACTATTGCGGTGGCGGTGATGTTTAAAATTCGTGGAATTCGCCTGGCCCCATTCGCCGATGCTGCGGCTCCGGCCATCGTGCTGGCGCAGGGCATTGGGCGTTTGGGTAACTGGTTTAACCAGGAGTTGTACGGTCGAGCTACTGATGTTCCGTGGGCGTTGGAGATTTACCAGCGCGTGGATGAAAACGGCAATTATGCTCCGGTTGCGGGAACATCCACGGGTGAGGTCATCGCGACGGTGCACCCGACCTTCCTCTATGAGTTGTTGTGGAACGTTGCGATCTTTGTCTTTTTGTTGTGGGCGCACAAGCGCTTCCGTTTGGGCGGCGGGCAAGTCTTCGCGTTGTATGTGGCGGGTTATACCGCAGGTCGGTTCTGGATTGAGCTGATGCGTTCCGACGAAGCCACGTTGCTATTCGATGCAGTGCGTGTGAACGCGGTGGTTTCTGTGGTCGCTTGTGTTCTTGCGATCGTTGCCTTGGATGTCCTGGGCAAGCGCTTTCGGCGCCAAGTTCAGGAGGGCTTGGTGGATCCGGCGGCTCCTGCGAAACCGAAAAACTCTGACTAGCGGTGCGCTAAGCGGGTAAACTTAGGCGACGTGGACAGACGAACAAAGATTGTATGCACACTTGGACCAGCCGTCGCCAGCCAGGAAGCCATTTCGGGCTTGGTTGCTGACGGGATGAACGTTGCTCGCCTGAACTTTTCGCATGGTGAACACGAAGATCACCAGCGCAATTATGAATGGGTGCGCCAGGCCGCCGCGAAAAGTGGCAAGGCTGTTGGTGTGTTGGCTGATCTGCAAGGCCCGAAGATTCGCTTGGGCCGGTTTACTGAGAATGAAACCTATTGGGCAACCGGCGAAACGGTGCGTATCACCGTCGATGATGTGGAAGGCACCCATGATCGGGTGTCGACCACTTATAAAAATCTTGCCGACGACGCCCGCCCGGGCGATCGACTATTGATTGATGACGGCAAAGTCGCCGTAGAATGCGTTGAAGTCGACGGCACCGATGTGGTCTGTCGTGTGACTGAGGGCGGCCCGGTATCCAATAACAAGGGTGTTTCCTTGCCCGGAATGAATATTTCCGTGCCGGCGCTGTCGGAAAAGGATATCGAAGACTTACGCTTCGCGCTACGCCTAGGCGTGGACTTTATTGCGTTATCGTTTGTGCGCTCACCATCGGATGTGGACTTGGTTCACGCGATCATGGATGAAGAAGGCCGCCGCGTACCAGTGATTGCGAAGTTGGAGAAGCCTGAGGCTGTCGACGCTTTGGAGTCCATCATCTTGGCTTTCGATGCGGTTATGGTTGCCCGTGGCGATTTGGGTGTAGAAGTTCCTTTGGAACAGGTTCCACTGGTGCAGAAGCGCGCGATTCAGATCGCTCGCGAGAATGCGAAACCGGTGATCGTGGCTACCCAGATGTTGGATTCGATGATCGAGAATTCACGCCCAACCCGAGCAGAAGCCTCCGACGTGGCCAATGCGGTGCTCGACGGTGCTGATGCGGTGATGCTGTCGGGAGAAACCTCTGTGGGCGTAGATCCGCACAACGTGGTCCGTACTATGGCGCGTATTGTGCTGGAAGCCGAAACCATTGGTGAGCTGCCTGATTTGGGGCATATCCCACGCACCAAACGCGGTGTGATTGCGTACTCTGCCCGCGACATCGCCGAGCGTTTGAACTCCAAGGCTCTCGTGGCGTTTACTACCTCGGGCGATACGGCCAAGCGTTTGTCGCGTCTGCGATCCCAGCTGCCACTGTTGGTATTCACCCCGCACGAGTCAGTGCGCTCACAATTAGCACTGACATGGGGCGTGGAGACATTCTCGTGTCCGGAGGTCGCTTCGACCGACGAAATGCTGCACGTGCTGGACCGCCAGTTGGTTAAGGTCGATGGTTATCACCGCGACGACGTAATCGTGCTGGTTGCTGGCACTCCACCTGGGGTTGAAGGCAATACCAACATGGTGCACGTCCACGCGATCGGCGAAGACGTGCGCATTACGCCACAGAACTAAACGGCAAAAACATGAGCGCGCAATAATCAGGGCAATTGCTCTAAGCCGCTACGAAACTCAGCAGTGCACCGGCACCCGCAAGGGTGGTTGCGTGCACTGTTGGTTTATATTCGGGCACAAAGTTGGCCTGGTGATTGACTGGTACATCTGTGTCTATGGTGCCGCGGGCGGAGGCCTCATCCCACAGCTGGCGTGGCGTCGAACCCACGAACCAGAACAAGTAAGGCACGTTCCATGCCTTGGGCAAATAGGTGAAATCTTCCGAGACCGTGGAACGCTGCGCTGTTACGCTCTGTTCACCAAAAGTCGCATCAAAAGTTGCACGCACACGGTTAAAAACTGCGTCGTTGTTATCTACCACCTCGCCGTGGGCATAGAAATGAAACTCCGGTTCGTTTGTGGAACCAGAAGCATCGACTTCTGCTTGCACCACGCGCTTAAGCGCAGCGTATACGCGTTCTGCTAATTCCTCGTCGTAATAGCGGGTGTTG
>NZ_LZMN01000028.1:0-21250 GCF_001665955.1 Corynebacterium sp. EPI-003-04-2554_SCH2473622
GACTTATGCGATCGCTCGATCGTGTCGTACAGCGTTTCAACTTCACCAAATACGGCGTTTACCTCGCAGTCTTTGCGCGATGCCATCGCACAAGAATCACCAGATCAAGGATTGGTTGTGCATACCGATCAGGGATTCCAGTACCAGCATTCCAGCTGGCGCACACTTATCGCGGGTATCGGTGGTACACAGTCGATGTCAAGGAAAGGAAACTGTTACGACAATGCGGTGATGGAAAACTTCTTCGGGCACCTCAAGTCAGAGATGTACCACGGTGAATCATTTACCAGTGTAGAGGAGTTCTACCACGCAATTGATGAATACATTCGTTGGTACAACCATGAACGCATCCAGAAACGACTCAAGGGCCTGACTCCGGTGCAATACCGGAACCAGACCCTAAAGCCTCTAACCGCCTAGAATTAAACCAGTCCAACTTTCGGGGGCAAGTTCAAACTGGTCGGGGCGTTTTCGCATCTCCAGAACTACTAATCCTTCCAGTCGAAGGCCTCACGCACCGGCTTGGAAATCAGCTTGCCGTCGCGCGTCGACAAGCCATCAGCCAAACCTGGGAAACGTTCAATAGCCTGATCCACCCCACCAGCAGCAACCGCGCGGATATACGGCAGCGTCGCAGAAGTCAGCGCACGCGTCGACGTATTAGCTACGGCACCCGGCATGTTCGCCACGCAGTACATCAACGCATCACCAACGCGGAACACGGGATCCTGATGGCTGGTCTTACGGGAAGGCTCGAAGCAACCACCCTGGTCGATAGCAACATCAACCAGCACAGAACCGCGTTTCATGCGCTTGATCAAATCCTCAGAGACCAGCTTTGGCGCCTTGCCGCCGGCAACCAAAACGGCACCAATCACCAGATCAGCTTCCAGCAGCTCCTCTTCGATGGTCACTGGATCAGAAATCTGGGTGCGCACAGTTCCCGCGTACTGATCGTCAAAACGCGCCAAAGTACCAGCATCAATATCCAGCACGGTGGTCTCTGCGCGGAGGCCATGCGCCATCGCCACTGCAGAAGCACCAACCTGGCCACCGCCGATCACAACGACACGGCCCGCCTTGGTTCCCGGCACACCGGAAGGCAGTACGCCTCGGCCGCCGTGGTGTGACAACAGATGGTGGGAGCCCTCCAGCACAGCCAAACGGCCAGCCACCTGCGACATTGGAGTCAGCAACGGCAAGGCACCGTTTTTATCAGTCACAGTTTCATAGGCCAACGCCGTGGTGCCGGCCTCGACGAGCGCGTCGGTCAGCTCACGCGAAGCAGCGAGGTGCAAATACGTAAACAGCAGCAGATCCTCACGCAGGTACTGGTATTCCTCCTGCAAAGGTTCTTTAACCTTCAGCACCATCTCGGCAGCCCAGGCATCAGCTGCAGTATCGACGATGGTGGCGCCACGCTCGGTGTAGTCACTATCGACGTAGCTGGAGCCTTCGCCTGCGCCGGACTGGATGAGCACCTCGTGCCCGTCGTCGACAAGCGCCTGCGCCGCCGCTGGGCTCAACGCCACGCGGCCTTCACTGTTCATGATTTCTGCGGGAACACCAATTTTCATAGGATTGATCCTCAATTCTGGTTGCTTTTGTGCATGTTCGTGCATCAGGCATGCATTACGAGTTTCCGACAAGGGGTGGTGCCGAAAGCTCTTTGCCTTACACTAGGGTACGTGTTGTAAGCTAGCAGCAACGGTTTTGCGAAATGCGCCACAATTTTGAAATTTCTCGATAAAGCTATCGATTTACGAAAACTCAGCGCGCCTACCTTAGGCCCCGCAGGACGCAGCCGTCGACAAGTTTACGCACCACACACGGGTGCCCTGCTGGTACAGGGCTGAGATCACGCTAATACCGCGTGAGCACCGTTCGAACCTGTTGGTTAGTACCAACGTAGGAAGGAGGTGGGCACTGTGGCGAACCATGACGCGCACACCGCTGCCCCCGAAAACGAGATTCATTTCAAGCACTCCTACTCCCCGATTCGCGAGGGTGACCTGGAAGTTCCAGAAACCGAGATTCAGCTTGATGATTCCCCCACCGGCCCCAACAAGCCTTTCCGCGTTTACCGCACCCGCGGCCCGCAGGCCGATGTGCACCGTGGGCTGAAGCCGCTGCGTTTGCAGTGGATCCAGGACCGTGACGATGTGGAAGAGTACGACGGCCGTGGACGCGATCTTGCCGACGACGGCCGCTCCGCGCAACGCCGTGGCGCCGCTAGCCAGGAATGGAAGGGTGAATCACGCCCGCCACTGCGTTCCAAAGAAGGCAAAACTGTCACCCAGATGCACTATGCGCGCCAAGGCATCATCACCAAAGAAATGCAGTTTGTTGCGCTACGCGAACACTGCGATCCGGAGTTCGTGCGCAGCGAGATCGCCCGTGGCCGAGCGATCATCCCGAACAACATCAACCACCCGGAATCCGAGCCAATGATCATCGGCCGGAAATTCCTCACCAAAATCAACGCCAACATCGGCAACTCTGCGGTGACGTCCTCGATTGAAGAAGAAGTCTCCAAGTTGCGCTGGGCTACCCGCTGGGGTGCAGATACCGTGATGGACCTATCCACCGGCGATGATATCCACACCACCCGCGAATGGATTTTGCGTAACTCGCCGGTTCCGATTGGTACCGTGCCGATGTACCAGGCCCTGGAAAAAGTCAACGGTGTGGCTGAGGATCTAACTTGGGAGATCTTCCGCGATACCGTCATCGAGCAAGCAGAACAAGGTGTGGACTACATGACTATCCATGCTGGTGTGCTGCTGCCATACATCCCGATGACCACCAAACGCGTGACCGGCATCGTTTCCCGCGGCGGTTCCATCATGGCCGGCTGGTGCCTGGCCCACCACAAGGAATCGTTCCTGTACGAGAACTTCGATGAGCTGTGCGAGATCTTCGCCCGCTACGACATCGCCTTCTCACTGGGCGACGGCCTACGCCCGGGTTCCATTGCTGATGCCAACGACGCCGCGCAGTTTGCGGAGCTGAAGACCATCGGCAAGCTGACCCAGCGTGCCTGGGAATACGACGTGCAAGTGATGGTCGAAGGCCCCGGCCACGTTCCACTGGACAAGGTGCAGATCAACAACGAGCACGCCCAGGCCTGGACCAATGACGCCCCGTTTTATACCCTCGGGCCGTTGGTTACCGATATTGCCCCTGGCTATGACCACATTACCTCAGCAATCGGCGCTGCCAATATTGCCATGGGTGGTACCGCAATGCTGTGTTACGTCACGCCAAAGGAGCACCTTGGATTGCCGAACCGTGACGACGTCAAAACCGGTGTTATCACCTACAAACTGGCCGCGCACGCGGCAGACGTCGCCAAGGGGCACCCTGGCGCGCACGAATGGGACGATGCCATGTCGAAGGCACGCTTCGAATTCCGCTGGCACGACCAGTTTGCGCTGTCGCTAGACCCAGACACCGCGCAGGCCTACCACGACGAAACCCTGCCAGCGGAGCCAGCGAAAACCGCGCACTTCTGCTCAATGTGTGGCCCGAAGTTCTGTTCCATGCGCATTAGCCAAGATATTCGCGATGCATTCAGCGACGATATGGCGGATCTGGGCATGCCAGCCTTCCAAAAGCCCGTCGACGATGATGTCGCTGCTGCTGTAGCGGAAGCCAATGGCGAAGCCGTCGAAGAGAGCATGGAAGAAAAGGCCCAAGAGTTCCGCGAGCAAGGTTCGGAGCTATACCAGCACGAGGGAAGCTACGTGCCGAAGCGCTAAATTTGCGCTAACCATGCGCTAAAGGATGCCACCGCCAATCAGCGCAATAGTCTCTGAACTGGGCGCCTGAAATGAGGATCTGAGCTGGGAAAACCTCCGAAGAAGCTCCTGCATGCTAAAGCCCTTCCGGGTAAACTGAAATGCACGAGAAACTCGGAGGTTTTCTTATGTCTGTACCTTTGCGGCGTTCTGCGCCAGGGACCAAAGCAAGCACTGCGACTGCTCAATCTAGCGCTGTCATCACGGAATCAGAAGATGTTGCCGAAGCTCAAACGCTTGCTGATGCCGCACTTGGAGCAGCTGGTCATTCAGTTTCCGATCCCTATATCCGCGATCTTGGGCGGTTAATTGCTAGTGGAGAAATCTCCGGTGATGAAGCTGTGCAACGCGCCCTCGCCCACATCGATGGGTTCTAATGCCGGAACAGCGGTGGGGATATAATAGCTGGGAAGATTACTACATTCCCAGTACCAAAACGGTCCGTAATAAATTTCGGGCCCCAGGCAAGCCGTACGGTGAGCCAAACCCGAATATATTGCACGCCAAAGAAGAGGCTGCAAGCTTTCTTCGGATGCATGAGCTCAGACTAAGGCCAATTACAGGCGATTTCGACTACGCGCATATGAAGGCAATTCACGGCTACATCTTCCAGGATGTGTATGACTGGGCTGGGGAACCTCGCGTCGGCCCACACGGGTGGATGACTAAAGAAGGCCCTAATGTTTTACGCCCAGATGACCCCGATAATCCGACGATGGCTTTTACCTATTATCCGGGCACGGAAATCATGCACGAGGATGCCCGCAAGCAATAAACGCCTAGCCGAAGTTCTCGACCAGGCGATATCACCCTTGCACTAGCATCGTTGCCTTAGCACTGTTGAGAAAGCACCGCTGGGCTAGCTCCGTTGCACTAGCACTGCCCTACTACTTCTTCGGCTTACGCGCAATACCCAAACCGACAACCAGCGCTACCAGTACCGCACCGCCGCCAAGCAGCCACCAGGTGGTGTTGCTGGAATCATCTGCAGATTCCCCAGCAGCCGAGGCAGTGCTGTCCGTGGAGGTATTGCCGCCGCCCTGCGAAACATTCGCTTCCTCAGAGCTGACGGACTCAGACTGCTCGATCATGGTCTGAATCATCCAGTCGTAGCTTTCGGCTGCAGGAGCCACCACAGATTCCGGAGAAGTTGTCGACTCTGGATCATCTGGGTTAAACGCTGCCGAAAGCACACCGTAAAGCTTGCCGTCCATGAATACCGGTCCGCCGGAATCGCCTTGCTGGAATTCCGCATCATTATCTAGGCGAGCAATTGCAGCCTGCTCACCGCCGAATAACGCGAAATTATTCAGCTCTGTGATTTTGCCATCTGCCTTGGGCAGTTTCTCGGTTTTGCCGGTACCCTCTGAAGACCAGCCATAAGATTCGATTGCGCCCTCAGCCGGGGTTTCTTGCATGATCTCCGGGTATTCTTTCAAGCCAATTGGCTCCGCGGTACGAATCAACCCGATATCACCAGCTGGAGCTTTGTACCAGTCCGCAACCTTCACCCGCTTTTGATCATCTCCTTGGCCAATGCGAACGCTACCGCCCGGGGTTTCGGAGTTTTCCAGGCAGTGCCGTGCGGTCACCACCCAATAATCCGCCACCGCGGTACCGGTGCAGTTTCCGTCCTCGTCGCCGTCGTCGCCGATCTGCTCGGAAACCACGGCATTAGCGTGCACACTGTCTTCAGCGAATTGATCACTGATCAAGGCTTGCGCAGGTACGGCAGCAGCCAGTGTGGCACCAAGAGCCACGGTTGGGGCGGCGATGGCCAGCAAACGGGAGGTCTTGGAGTTCTTAGAAGTCTGAGACATAATGAGCTTCTTTCTATACGGAATCGGTATTAGTTATTAGTCGGGTTTATGCTGTCGCAGTGACTATCCACCGTGGTTGCTGCTGTGGTTATCACTTCGCTTGCCACTCAGGCCATTTACGGCCTGGGATCCTGTGCGCGCCACCTTTCCAAGCACGTATTCCAGTGGGCCATAGCGGAAGAACATTGCCCAGATACTCGTGCCGACGACCGCGACCACGACGGTGGCGATGGCCAGCTCTGGGTACTGGGTGGCGATGTGCCCACGGTTGATGATGCCGGCAGAAATCACGTGTCCCAGATACACCGTCAGGGCCATGGATCCCATTGCTTTGAGTGGGAAGACCCAACGATCAGTCTGGACGAGCAGCAGGCACAACAAGATGATGGTGAGCGAGCCCGCTATGGTTGCTAGCCCGTCGACAAGCCCGCCGCTGTGCGGCTTCGCGTCCAAAAATCCGTGCACGGCAATCCCGAGGTTGTTTCGCGTGGCAACGGCATATGCCGAATCCACCCAATCGCGTGCCAACACGCCCAACACGGAAATCACAACCCCCGCAGCAGCAGCTAGGAACCCTCTGGTGGAAAATGGCGTGACCTGCCAGTTATTGGCACGCAACCAGTGCGCAAAAAGCACACCGGCCGCCATGTAGGCCAGCCACATCACGATGGGATACGGCTCACGCAACAACGCATGCAAGGTGGTGTGCAGCGTAATCACGCGCACGATGCCAGATACTGCGAGCAATACGATGAATCCGAAGCTTACCCACTTAGTGGACCAGCGTGGGATTTGCAGTAATGCGAACACGATATACCCAATACCCAGTGCTTTGAGTACCACAATGATGGTTCCGGCGTACGGGGTAACCACGATGCCGATGAGCACGAGAATGACACCACGAATAAAAACATCGACGGCGCCGCGCTTGCTGAATATGATAGTCATCGATATTCCGGAAAGAACCGCGAATAGGGCCGACGGAAAGCCTTCGAGGAACGCTCCAGCGAAACCTTTGAGCGGGTATAAATGTGCGATGATCATCGCCAGCAAGGCGATGCCACGGGCGACGTCAACTCCGATGATGCGCCCCGTGACGGCTGGTGTGTGTTGGACAGTATCTGGCATGTCTCCAACCCTAACGCGTGTTACTGAAAATTCCTTGCAGCATTACTTCCGACTTCCAGGCAGTTCTCTGGCCGAAAGTTCAGAATGCCGAAAAAATCCCGCTTACGCTGTGAAACCAGCGTGAGCGGGAATCTTTCTTTAGAAAATAACTGTTACTTTGCGTGGCGTGCCGCTGCTATTACAACCCGACTTGGGGCTAAAACAGCATTGCCAACCCGCGCGCATGGTAGACGCTACCAAAAGGAGCATCTATACGAGCCCAGCGGCCCTGTGCAGAAACCCGCAGGTGACGCGGAATATTCATGGGTGCCGAGAAGCCCGGGATTAGTCCTAAGTTTGTGCAGGCGAAAATCATCCGCATCGGGATTTCTACTTCTTCACTACTGCCAGCACCCACAGACTGAGGGTTTACTGTGAGTTCACTGTGCGTGTCGATGGCAGTTTCCGGTTTCACGGTAAGTACCGTTTGGTTCATCAAACTCTGCGGTGGGCCCATCGGCCCAGAAAATTGCCGGGCCAGATCCCGGCCTTTATCGGCGAGTTCGCGCACTACATGCACCGGCAAATTATCCAATAATTGGAACCCCTCAGCCGGTGGCAACGCGCCTGGCCAAGAGGTATCACGGGCAGGCCCCAGATGAGTCTGTCCGGTTTCCAAACAATGCAGCAAAGTACTGGCTGCCACCACAGCACCGTCGCGGGATACTGTGCCTTTGATACGGCGGCAAGCGACCACTTCAAAAGGGGTGGTCACGAAAACATCAATGAGGTCACCATCCCCGACGTCGTCTTGGAGAACTCGAAACCGAGCCGACGCGCTCGCATCCAAGCCAACGGCACGCGAAACCAATGCGCGGAGCCCAGGGCCACCTGCTGTGACTTCGAGGGATTCAGACATTAATCGTCGTAACCAATCTCATCGCCATAATCGACTTCGTCACCGTAACCAACTTCATCGCCGTAGTCGACCTCATCGCCATAGGAGATTTCATCGTCGTAGCTGATTTCATCACCGAGCGAGTCCGCCTGGACTCCCCTAGCGCTGGGTCCAGAACCCGATTCTGCTTCTGCTTTATCAGCAGCTTTAGCCAGGGTGGATTCCAAACGCATGACTTCACGTTCTTCCTCCGTCAACGGGCGTGGCATCTGCGTATCCATATCCACAGCCACAGAGACCGTTTCCACCACGCAAGCAATACGCCCGTGTTTATCCTTGATCTCTTGGCGGGTCACAAAAGAAGAATTTCCTACCTCAACGACCTGGGATTCGACCAACAGCACCGAATTGCCTTCCGGCTCAATCGGTTTCCGGAAATCTAGGTCCAGTTTGCGCACAAAAGCAGCAAAATCTTCCATCCCAGCGGGATCAAAATAAGCCTCTTTGTACGCCAGGCGAGCCTCTTGGGCGATTTCCACATAATTGGCGTTCATCACATGCCCGTAGCGGTCGAAATCCGACCAGCGCAAAGGCACGCGATATTGATGAATTGCCGGGTTATCTGCCATGGAAAACCTTGGAAACCTTTCTAGAGTGCTCGCCTGTTACTACTGAGTAGCGTTAGCGAGTCAGCTTACGGTGGGTGACGCGGGATGGACGAGCAGCTTCCTCGCCGAGTCGTTCCACCTTATTCTTCTCATAGTCGCCAAAGTTACCTTCGAACCAGAACCACTGGCCTTCTTCCACGTTGCCTTCCCAGGCCAGAATGTGGGTACAGGTGCGGTCCAAGAACCAGCGGTCGTGGGAAATAACCACGGCGCAGCCCGGGAATTTCTCCAGCGCGTTTTCCAACGAACCCAAGGTCTCAACGTCCAAATCGTTAGTTGGCTCGTCGAGCAAGATCAGGTTTCCGCCCTCTTTCAGTGTCAACGCCAGGTTCAGACGGTTGCGCTCACCACCGGAAAGCACCTTGGATGGCTTTTGCTGATCTGGGCCCTTGAAACCGAAGGCAGAAAGATACGCGCGCGAAGGCATTTCGTTCTGGCCCACGTGGATATAGTCCAGCCCACCGGAAACAACCTCCCAGACGGTTGCTTCTGGGTCAATGTTTTCCCGGTTCTGGTCTACATATGACAGCTGCACTGTCTCACCGACGCTAACCTTGCCCGCATCTGCTTCTTCCAGGCCAACGATGGTTTTGAACAGCGTGGTCTTACCCACACCGTTGGGACCAATCACACCCACGATGCCGTTGCGTGGCAAGGTGAACGACAAATCCTTGATCAAGGTACGGTCGCCAAAGCCCTTGGTCAGGTTGTCTGCTTCGACAACCTTGTTGCCCAGACGCGGAGGCGTAGGGATCTGGATTTCTTCGAAGTCCAGTTTCTTGTACTGCTCGGCCTCGGCAGCCATTTCCTCGTAGCGCTCCAAACGCGCTTTGTTCTTCGCCTGACGCGCCTTGGAACCAGAACGAACCCATTCCAGCTCATCCTTCAAACGCTTACGCAGCTTGGCATCCTTTTTACCAGCAACCTGCAGACGCTCCTGCTTCTTTTCCAGGTAGGTCGAGTAATTGCCCTCATAAGGGTGCAGCTTGCCGCGGTCCACCTCACAAATCCAGCCCGCAACATTATCCAGGAAGTAGCGGTCGTGGGTCACTGCCAAAACCGCACCTGGGTAGTTTTCCAGGTGCTTTTCCAGCCAGTGCACGGACTCGGCATCCAGGTGGTTAGTTGGCTCGTCAAGAAGCAGCAAGTCTGGTTCCGACAAAAGCAGCTTCGCCAAAGCTACACGACGGCGCTCACCACCGGAAAGGTTAGTGACGGGCTCATCCGAAGGCGGGCAGCGCAGCGCTTCCATAGCCTGTTCAATCTTGGAATCGACTTCCCAAGCATCCGCATTATCCAGATCTTCCTGGAGCTTGCCCATCTCTTCCATGAGCTCGTCGGTGTAATTGGTGGCCATCTCTTCTGCAATGGCTTCAAAGCGTTGCTTCTTTTCAAAGATCTCGCCGAGACCTTCTTCTACGTTGCCGCGAACGGTCTTTTCCTCGTTCAGCGGTGGCTCCTGCTGCAGGATGCCGACGGTAGCACCCGGATCCAAGAATGCTTCGCCGTTGGATGGCTCAGACATTCCGGCCATGATCTTCAAAATCGACGACTTACCGGCACCGTTCGGGCCGACGACGCCGATCTTTGCGCCGGGGTAAAAAGCCATGGTGACGTCGTCAAGAATGACCTTGTCACCAACAGTTTTGCGTACATTTTTCATCGTATAGATGAACTCGCCCATATTTCCCCTTCGCGAAATTAGGTGGAACGACACTAAATCTTTATCTCTGACGAGAATACATGACTTTAACTGCCGCCCCACCACAGATCCCGCACGATATAGGCGTCACTGTGGCTAACTAGTGTGCACCGACAGGTACTGCGGCGTTTTGTGTAGCTTGCTTGTTTGCTTTCTTATTATCCGTTCCTGATTGTTCGCCAAACGGAGTCGCTGATTTGTCCGCAAACCCGGATGCAGATGGGCCAGCAAGCGCATCCTGATCAAAGACGACGCCTTCGACGTTAAGAACCACCCCGCCATTATCATCACGATCTGCTTTCCTCTTGGTCAAGGCTGCGGCATAGTGTGCAAGGTCTGGGGCAATGTGAGTGGCTTTCAACACCGTTTTCGAGTGTCGCTTTTCCTCATTATCTTCCCACTGCTGGGTCACCAGTGACCCCACCAGTACTACTGGGTACCCTTTGTGCAAGCTCGCAGCTGTGTTAACAGCCAATTGCCCCCAGGCTTCAACGTCCAGAAACAGATTGTCATAATCCCGCCACCCGGATTCTTGTTCCTCGTCACGCACCGCACGAGAGGAAGCAACGCGCATATCAAGCACGCAATTTCCTCCAGCAACGCGACGCAGGCTGGGTTCTTGGGTAATCCGACCGGTGATGGTGATGTGGTGTTGCGACATAGTGTGCGCTCCCTTCCAAATCTTTAGGTAACCAACGCGATCTGCGCTGGTAACACCTAGTGTCTGGGGAAACGATGGCCAAACCAATCACTGCGGCCGCCTGGTTGTGAATAAATACAGTTATCCACAGAAATCGCACGAATTGTGCTGGCACAGTTGCACACACAAATACCCTGCCATACCGAAAATTACGATGTGCCAGGGTGTATTATTCGCGCCACCCAAGGCTATATGCGGAAGTTAACGCGCAATTTCAGCAGCAATAGCTTGCGAACCCTTGGTTGTCGGGTGCATAGCCATGGTGTGGGTTGGCGAAGTAATATCCAGCCACACCGCAGATACATAACGCTCAGCATCGGGCGCACAGGTGTGGTGATCACGCGTTGCGGCACGAACGTCGACGAATCGCGCGCCCGCTTCCGCTGCCGCCTCCCGTTGCACATTCGCCAGAGCTGCTTCCACCTGGCGTGCGCCCGGCACGATAAAGCCCAGCGGCTGATTCGGGATCACATTGACGAAGCAAACGTGACCTTGCGGTGAGGAAACACTCAAATACGAAGGTATAGTCACCCGCGCATTCGGTGCGAGCTCACGCACCTGGTGAGTGATATTCGCTACGCGGGCTTTGTAGCGGTCAATCACTGCCTGTGGGTACGGAAATGGAATCTCATCCAATTTAAACCGCCACGGATCAAGGCCGCCCACCGCAATCACAACTTCCTCGGTAGCCGGGCCGATATTGCCATCGCGCACAGCTTGCTCCAGCTGATGCTCAACGACGCTGCGGGAAGTTGCCCCGTTGCATGAGTAATCACCCAAGCTACGCCCAGTCATGCCTGCCAACTGACGTGGCCAGTTATCTGGATCCTGCCCACACCCACTCAGGCCTAATTCAACCGGCCGGACGAAACCTTTACCGGAATTACTCGAACTAGACGAAGAACCCAAGCTTTCTTGTGGTGTTCCCCGCTGCAACCAGCGGAAACCACGAACGTGGCCGTTAGCGGTAAACGAATCCCCCATTGTGACCAATTGCTTGCCTGGGTTTGTGGAATCCCCTCGCACCCCAACCGCATGGCGGCTAGAGCTTGAACTGGAGCTACCATCTTCTGACGAAAAACTGGAGCCTGAGCTCGAGGCCTCTGCCGACGGCGAAGCACCAGCGGTACCTGGCGTAGCAGTCAAACAGAGTGCAGCAGTAGCCAGTGCGCTCAGCGCAACGGCGAGTGGGCTCTTTTTCATAACGAAAAATTCCTTGGTGGTTGACAGTCAGAGGATTGCCGGCAAGTGTTGGCGCGCTCCAAGCCCCTATTCCGGGGCGTTCCCCCAGCCGGAGCCATCCCCGCCACGTTTCCTACGGAAACGGGATTGGCCCATCTCGGATTCGTGATACTCATCCTCGATGTGTTCTCCGCGGCTCATCTTTTCCAACATCGCATTGTATAAATCTAATTCATTACCAGAATCATTACCGAATCCAGAGTCTTTTTTCGGCGTTTTTTCAGACTGTTGAACACCAACAGTTTTCTGTGCATAAAGCCGGTCGTCGTCGGCAAGGTCGTCGTCGGCAAGACCAGAGCCGACGAGGCCTGCGTCGGCAAGGCCAGCGTGGGCGAGATTATGATCTGGCACCCGGTCCATCTCCGCATCGATGGCTTTTTGCTGTTCGCGGTCATAAGTAAACAGCTGTCGGAATAGCTCACCGAATACAACAATCAGCGGGAACGAACCGGCAGCCCAACCAATACCAGCGCCGACGCGCTGATCCGCCAGCAAATCAATCGTCCATGGCAAGTTAATCGAGGTGTAAAACTCCTCACCGTAAATCTCGGTGAGCTGCATCATGTACACGCCCAGGTAGAGGTGAATCGGCATGGAGAAAAACAGCCAGGCCAAACGCACCAACGGCTGCTTACGCCCCGGCAAAGGATCCGGCCCCATGACTTCCCAGAAATAAATGTAGCCAGAAACCAAAAATGCCCAGTTCATGATCACGTGACCGGCGTGATCCGAAATCGCAGCCTGGTACCAATCAAAATTCAAGTACAACGCATAAAACACAAAGATGAATTGCGCGAGGTTCACTGGCGGATAGGTAATAATGGACAGCCCACGCGACTGACAGAACGCCCGAGCCCAATCATGCAGGTTCGGCTTGCCCGCCTCGCCTGGCTCCCAAGCCGTCATGATCAGCGTCAGCGGCGCGCCCAACACCAGGAACACCGGGAAGGTCATCGACAACAGCATGTGGCCGATCATGTGCATGGAGAAGGTCGCCGGAATGATCATGCCGACGCCCGAGCTCATAATCACCGCCATGCCGAGTGATCCCAACAAGAACCAGGCAGTGCGACCACGCGACCAGTCGTGCCCGGTGCGACGCGCACGACGAACCGCATATAGGTAGCCTGCGGCCAGAAGGATTCCCAATGCACTGAACATGACGTCGAAACGCCAGATAGTCCACACATTAAGAATGTCTGGCTCAAATGGGATGTCGTAGCCGACGGTGATTTCCATCGTCGACAAGTTTGGGTCATCCGGTGCAGGTGGCGGGGTGCGCCCCATCGTTACGGCGATGCCTGCAGTCAGTGCCATGACGAGGACTTCCACGATGGCGATGCGACGGAAAACCCCCGGGCGTTGCGCTAATTGTGGGATGCTGCGCTGACGGTGAAGCCAGCCTAGGCCGACGAGGACGAGGGTGAGCACGGTTTTGGCGGTGATGATCCAGCCGTAGTTCGTCGTAAAGATATGGTGTGGGCCAATACGCAAGGCAGCGTTGACGACGCCGGAAATTGCCATTACTGCCGCCGCAAACAACGCCAACGTGGAATAGCGGCGAACGGCAAGTTCAAGATGCTCGCCGAGGCGGCGCGAGTGCGCGATCAAGGCGGTGAGCCCGCCGATCCACAGCACCATGAACACCAAGTGCCAGAGGTAGGAATTTGTGCCCCAGTCGTGATCACCACCAGATGCCGAGTGGCCTTCCATACCCAGCGGAACGACGGTGAGTACCGCGCCGATGAGCAAGATTGGCTGCATGGTCCAGCGACGTGCGAATAAACCGACGATGCCGACAACAGCAGCCATAAGCGACATGATCAGCCAGGATTTCGCTTCGGCAACCTGGTCTAGGGCCACATTCCAATGCGCGAAGGTACTGAAAAATGGGGTGCCGGAGACATCGGAAAACGTCATCGAGACCATCACCAGTGCGACGACGGCGACACTAAGCAAACTCAGTGCACCAGTGCGCGCCGCCAGGTGTCCGTCGACGCTTAAGCGCGCTTCGGCAAGACCAAAATTAGGGGTGGGATCGCTTGCAGCAGAATCGGGCATCCGCGGTGGAATGAGGAATGCGGTAAGCAGATAGGAACCGACGGCGAGCGCGACCAGAATCCAAGCAGCCGCGCGGAAAAATGGCAGACCAAAGGTGGTCAGCATGCCTGGGTCTGGGATACCGAGCGCTGCGAGCGATTCTGCGAGAAATTGCGCAGAAATAATGCCGGCGGCAAGACCAGCGACCAGCAGCATTGCCAAGTACCAGGGCCAGGTGGAACGCACACGAGAGGTCGGGGTAGGCATAGGCTCTAACCTACAACCGATCGCCCGGGATTCTGAACCCGTGTGTCACTTACTTAGACAATCCGGTATAGTTTTTATGCGGATCAACGCTCATTGGCGTGATCTGTCGGCCTCCATAGCTCAGTGGATTAGAGCAACGGGTTTCTACCCCGTCGGTCGCGGGTTCGAATCCTGCTGGGGGCACTTTTATGGCTATAACCGAGCCTCTTATCGGCGGCACACTCCTGTTTCGCACCAAGGTAGGGTTGAACGCAACAAGACCCCAAGACAGCTACGCAACAGCGACTCCCCAGTGTGCCTTACCTCCGCCACTGCGGTGAGCGCACATCGTTAAGGAGAACCATGGCTCTTCCCCACCCGCGACCAGAAACTTTTGCCCTGGTCACAGGCGCCAGTCAAGGCATCGGCGAGGCCATGGCACGCGATCTCGCCAAAGCCGGCCACAACCTGATTCTCGTCGCCCGCCGTGAGCAAGTCTTGCAAACCCTTGCCGACGAACTCAGCTCCCACGGCATCACAGCCGAAGTTTTTGCCGCAGACCTGTCCAACTACGACGAAGTCACGGGTTTGTTGGAATACCTGAAAGATAAAAACGTCTCTATCGCAATAAACTCGGCTGGCATTGCAAGCTTCGGCAAATTCGTCGACCAGGATTGGGATTATGAAACCAACCAGTTTCACCTGAACGCCACCGCTGTCCACCGCATCACCAACGCGGTTGTCCGCCCCATGCTAGAGCGTGGTGAGGGCGCGATCTGCAACGTCGGCTCCGCCGCAGGCAATATCCCGATCCCGAATAATGCCACCTACGTGTTCACCAAAGCCGGCGTCAATGCTTTTACCGAGGCGTTGCACTACGAACTGAAAGGCACCGGCGTCAGCTGCACGCTGCTTGCCCCAGGGCCTGTGCGCGATGCCGTCGTTCCCGATGAGGAGCAGTCAATCGTCGACAAGGTCGTGCCAGATTTCTTGTGGACCACCTACGAATCATGCTCGGCCGAAACTCTGGAGGCGATGGCAAAAAACCGACGCCGCGTGGTTCCCGGCCCACTGTCGAAGGCGATGAACGTACTCAGCCAAATCGTGCCCGTACCGTTGATCGCACCTTTGGTCGGCAGTTTTTATTCCAAGATGGGTTAGTTGAGATGCTCTGATGGCACCGATAGCGCTGATTAAAACCGACTAAAACCGACTAAATATTTCACCACAGGAAATTCTTGCTTATGACCACTACTAATTCAGAAAATTCCCGGCCAAACGAAGACGCTGCTGCAGCTAATATCCCAGCAAAAAGCAACCGGCTGGTGTGGATCGACCTGGAAATGACCGGGCTGGACCCGAAGCAGCACGTCATCGTCGAGGTTGCGGCATTGGTTACTGATGCCAACCTGAACATTCTTGGCGACGGCTACTCTGCGGTCATCCATGCCAGCGCAGAAGAACTAGCAAAGATGGATGATGTGGTCGTGCGCATGCACCAAGCGTCTGGCCTGGATAAGGAAATTGCGGAATCTACCACCAGCATCGGTGACGCCGAGCAGGCCGTTTTAGATTTGATTGCCCAACATTGCGAAGCGGACTGGGCCGTTCCGCTGGCTGGCAATTCGATTGCTACCGATCGCCGCTTTATCCAGGAATACATGCCGAAGTTAGACCAACGCCTGCACTACCGCATGGTGGATGTCTCCACAATCAAAGAACTCTCCCGACGCTGGTTCCCGCGGGCGTATTTCCAGCAGCCAGATAAAGGCCAGGCACACCGCGCGCTGGCAGACATTGTGGAATCCATCCGCGAGTTGGATTACTACCGGCGCGCGGTTTTTGTGGATCCGAATCAGCTTTCTAGTACCGATGCAACACGTGCAAAAGAAGCCGCTACCACCACTTACCAGCGGTTTTTGTAAACGCGCGATAATGCGCTAATCTAATGCGTGCTGCTTTAGAGTAGCGATGGTGGCTGTAGTTCAGCTGGTAGAGCACTAGGTTGTGATCCTAGGTGTCGCGGGTTCGAGCCCCGTCAGCCACCCCAAAGTTTCACCCTCTTGACCGCGGAAATGCGACCAAGAGGGTGTTTTACGTATACCAAGTTAAGTCTACGAGATACCCGGACCAAGGAATTTCCACGCACGAACGCCAAGTAAGCTTGCAGCATGGCCTACGCTCAATTCCCCCAGATTTCTGCTCGCGCAACATCCCTGCGTGATCAAGTCTCCGAGTCCATCCGCGCCGGCCTAATCACCGGCGAACTCGCCCCCGGCGAGATTTACTCGGCGCCACAACTGGCTGCCCAAATGGGCGTTTCAGCTACCCCGGTACGCGAGGCCATGCTGTATTTCGAACGCGAAGGCATGGTCACAAAAATGCGCAATACCGGCTATAAGGTGACCGAGCTTTCCGCGGAAACCCTCGACGGCGCAGCCGAAGCCCGCATCCTGTTGGAAGTGCCCACCATGGCGAAAGTCGCGCGGATCTGCACCGGCGAAATCGCAGAAAAAGTCACAGAGCTACGCGCCCTGGCACATGAGCTGAATGACGCCGCCGAGCGCGGCGACCTAGTCTCCTATTTGCAGGCGGACCTGCGCTTCCATTGTGATTTCCTAGCACTAGCCGGCAATCCCGTGATCGTGGAAACCGTATCCAGTTTGCGTACCCGCAGCCGCGTGACTGGCCTGCGTCCGCTCGCCGAGGCCGGCAACCTGGTTGCCAGCTCCCGGGAGCACGAAGCCATGATCGACGCTGCGCTCGCACAAGATGCCGCCGCTATGGAAGCCATCGTGCGCACCCATATCGGGCATGTGCGCAAAGAATGGGCTGACTAATTATCAGTGCTTGCGCAACTTCGCATTCGTTTTCGCCGTAGCAGTCGCCGACCACGGGTCTTCCGGCCACGGGTGTTTCGGGTAGCGCCCGCGCATCTCCGCGCGGACCCCGGCATAGGGGCCAGACCAAAAACTTGCCAAATCATCAGTAATCGCCAACGGTCTTCCTGCCGGTGACAACAGGTGAAACTGCACCCGCTTGCCGCAATACACTGGGGATTCCACCAGCCCGAAGCATTCCTGTAGCTTGACGCTCGCCACTGGCCGCGCACCAGACCAATCTAGCCACGCGCTTCTTCCCGAAGGCACCGGCATCCGCTCCGGCGCTAACTCTTCGAGCCGAGTGGCCTCTGGCCATGGTAATAGGCGTTGCAACGCGGGATAAAGATCGATTTTGCTAATCGCTGTGCCCGCGGCAATCTGTTCTAATTCTGGTGCCAACCACATTGCTGGGTCTGCAGCAGCCACATCCGGCCACGGCGGACCGTAATATTCGTGCAGGTGACGTAGCCGGGCGGAGAAATTACTTGCCGACGCAGACCACTCGAATAATCCGAGCCCGTGTTCCCGAATGCTTTCTGCGACGGCCTCGGCAGCGGCGTCGCCAGTGACCTGCACCGGTGTCGAAGATAACTCGATTGCTCCGGCTCGTCGACGCTTTCTGCCTCGAATCTTGCCGCCGTCCACAGTCGCGGTTGTGGTTTCTTCCACTCCGATGGCCTCCAAGGCATCGTCTTCCGTTATCCGCGCGGCGGACCGGATGATCGCGTTTCCGGCGTTCGACAACGAAATCTCTGCAACCGCAAGCCATTCTGCATCCACCAGACTGGAATCCGACAACAGGCGCGCCCGCGTGCCGCTCGCCAGAAGATATTCGCGGCTAGTCCCAGCCCCAGAGCTAGGGCTAGCACCAGAGCCCGAGCCAGAACGAAGGCCAGATGCCCCGGCCGACACCGCACGCGCTACTTGCTCCGGATAAGCAGTCGCGACCACTGCCCCGGGATCCACCGGGCCTAGGTCCGGCACCAACCTGGCCAGGCGCTGCACCAGTCGTTTCTGTGCAGGCGCACGCGTAATATCACCGCGAGGCTCCTCGTCGAGTTTCGCGATAGTCTCCGCAGCCCCGGAACCATAACGTAACAGCGCTGCCCCAAGACGAGGGTCCGTCGGCAAGAGGGCCAATTCTTTGCTGGCGCCAATGCGCTGCAAGGTGGTGCGGGCAGCAGCCATCGCTGTGGCCGGCGGTTGGTCCAACAGAGGGAAATCATCGCCAGCACCCCAGGTGTCTAAAAATAGGGCGGCTTGTGTCAGGTCTGCACTAAGGATCTCCGGGCTAATATGCGGCGCAAAATGCTGGTAATCCTCTTGCGAATAGCAGCGCACGACAGTCCCCGGCCCCTCACGCCCGGCGCGTCCCGCCCGCTGGTCAGCACTAGATTTGCTGGTCGACGCCGTCACCAACCCCGACATACCCCGCTGCGCATCCCGGCGTGGCAACCGAGCCAGCCCTGCATCCACAACAGCACGCACCCCGGGCACAGTCAGTGACGATTCCGCAATGGAAGTTGCCACCACGATGCGCCTGCTATCGGTGTATAGTGCGCGATCTTGCTCATCGGTGGTTTGCTGCCCGTGCAATGGGAAAACGGGGGTGTTGGCGTCGACAAGCGTGGTCAATTCCGCGCACACCTGGTTAACTTCGCGCACACCGGGCACAAAAACCAGCGTCGATCCCGCGCTTGCCGACGCCTGCTCGGCGGCCTGTTGCGCCAAGTGGCGATAAAAACTACGTTCGCCTGCCGCCCGACCGGGTGCCGGTGCGTAACTGATCTCCAACGGGTGAATCACAGCCTCCGTAACATGCACCGGGGCGTCCATGAGCTGGGAAAAACGCTGCGCATCCACGGTGGCAGACATTGCGATAACCCGGAAATCTGCACGCAACTGCGCCAACTCCAGGCACATGCCCAACACCAAATCGGTGTCGAGTTGGCGTTCGTGGACCTCGTCAATTGCAACAGCTGCGACCCCAGGCAGCTCAGGATCGCGCAACAAACGTCGAAGAAGCACCCCGGGCGTGACAAACTCGACGGCTGTGCCGGGTACCGATTCGCCACGAATGGAATGGCCTACGAGCTCCGGCTGGCCAGAAAGTGTGCGCAAACGATGCGCGGCCGCTCGGACGGCAACCCGGCGTGGGGCAGTCACGATGATCTTGCCGACGGAGGATTCTCGCTCGGTGGCGGCATTCTGTGCGGCGTTTTGTGCAGCTTGGTTCGCCAGCGCCGGTGGAAGCAGGGTGGTTTTACCGGTTCCGGGTGGGGCTTGCACAACGACGTTGCCTTCGGCAGGCAAACTAGCAATGGTCTCGGCAACAGGCAGGCCTGCGCCGATGCGGGACAGATCAAAGATGCACGTCATAGTTATTCACGCATTCTAGGGCTGGCAGCGCCGCTGTTGGGGTTGTCCGCAACAAGGTGGTGCCGCCGCGTCTGACCAGGTGGTTGCGCCGCGTCTAACCACACGGTTACCAGGAGCCGATTTCGTTTACGTTGCCCGCTGACCAAGTTTCCCAACTGATATTCCAGTCTCCCAGGCCGTCGTAACCTGACAGGGTTCCACCATCAGTGTTTTTTACCTCGATGACGTCGCCACGCTTCACAGTGTTCATGAACCACTGGGCATCAGCATCGGTGACATTGATGCAACCGTGCGAGGTATTCGTTTTGCCCTGGGCCCACTCCGACCACGGCGCACCATGCACGTAGATGCCGGAGTACGACATTTGCGTCGCAAAGTTCACTTCGGTGCGATAAGCCCCCTGCCCGGTCAACCCGAAAGTCGAGGAATCCATCACGAGCTCATTATGTTGATCGCCCACGAGGTAGGTTCCATTCGGAGTTGGATATTCCGAACGTCCCAGCGATACCGGCACGCTGCGCAGCGTCTGTCCGTTGCGGGTGACGGTCATGGTTTTGGAAGCATTGTCAACGACCGCACGCACATCATCCCCAATGGTGAAGCTGGTGGAATTGTCCTTGCTTCCCCACATGCCTTTACCCATATCAACGCCATAAATATCGGCTTGCACAGTCACGGTGGTTCCTGGCTCCCAATACTCTTTCGGGCGCCAGCGCAGCTCGCTGTTGCTAATCCAATAAAAAGCACCGACGGTGTCATTGGAAGTTTCAATGGTGATCGCATCTTGCACCGCTTGGCGGTCATACACGGTGCCCGCGAAACGGAAATTAATCGTCTGCCCAACACCAACCGTCGAATCGGGCAGTGGCACCATGGCAACGGAAGATTGACTGGCCGGCTGGGGCGTCGTGAAGCTAACAGTAGTGGTGTTGCCTTCTACATCAGTTGCTTCGATGGTGTAACTGCGGTTATAACCCAAGACCTCGTCGGTTTTCCAGGTCTTCCCATCGTCGGAAAGCACGGATTCCACCTCATAGCCGACCTCATTAAGCATGGTGACGGTCTGCAGCTTGTTTTCACCGGTGACCTCTACCGGCACGGTGGGATCAACATCGGTGGCGCCATCTTGCACGCTTACCGACGGCGGAGTCTCCAAATCCTGGCTTTCTGCTGCAGAAGAATGCTGTGTTTCAGAACTGGTATCCGCGCAGGCCGCAAGGCCCAACACCAGCCCTCCAATTGCGAGGGCGGACAATGATTTAGACCAGAAGGTCAACGCGGAACTCCTTTCGCAGCACACAGCTGCATTTTTGTTAACTTTTCTGCTTGCACCTGTACCCAGGACCATGAAAACTCTGCTAGCGAGCCTAACCCACAATTAATGCTTTCCTGCGCTTCTGCACAATGAGTTATGCACTTGCAACCGAATCGTTGCATAAACCGGGTGTTATTAATCAATCGTTGTCAGACCCGGTTGCGTTAACAGCAAAAACAGCACACATAAACCCCACGAGCAAGGAAGAAAAAGCAGGTCAACGGCTCGATTTTTCTTATTCAACAACCACTGCTAGAGTATCTATTCGTTGCGCACGGTACAGTGTTCAACAGTAAGAGTTGAGAAGATGAACACTTCAGATAATCAACACTTACGCGCCATTAGCTCAATTGGCAGAGCAACTGACTCTTAATCAGTGGGTTCGGGGTTCGATTCCCTGATGGCGCACTTTCTCACCCCCGGTAGGCTCATCGCCGCCGGGGGTCTTTCC
>NZ_LZMN01000029.1:0-8828 GCF_001665955.1 Corynebacterium sp. EPI-003-04-2554_SCH2473622
TGAGGTCCAGCAGGATTTCCTCGCCCGGCACCGGGCCGTCGTCTGGGATGCTCGGCGGGGTCCACGGGTCCGTGCCCTCTTCTACCGGGATGCGGCAGGAATAGCCGTAGTCTTTGCCCTCTTCGGTGCGCCCGTAATACCAATAATCGCCCGCGCGGGTGGGCACGGACCCGTGGACCCCGCCGAGCATCCCAGACGACGGCCCGGTGCCGGGCGAGGAAATCCTGCTGGACCTCAACGCTTTGGCCGAAGGGCACGAGTTTTTCTCCCTGGGTGCTTCCACAGTGACCACCAGCGGGCGCTATCTGGCGTATTCCGTGGACACCGCCGGTGACGAGCGCTTTCACCTGTACGTGAAAGATTTGCAGACTGGCGACTATCTTGCCGACGAGCTCACTGGCATTTTTTACGGCGCCAGCTGGGTGGGCGAGGATTACATCTTTTATCAGCGTGTCGACGAAGCTTGGCGCCCGGATACCGTCTGGCGCCACCGCATTGGTACGCCGCAGTCGGAAGACGTGTTGGTTTTCCAAGAAAAAGACGAGCGCTACAACGTCGGGGTTGGCGCCACACGCTCTGAAAAATACCTGATGATCGTCACCTCCTCGAAGATCACCTCCGAAGTTTGGGTGCTGGATTACAACAACCCAGAAGGTGAGTTCGAGTGCCTGTGGGCTCGTGAGCCGGGGGTGGAATACGAAGTTGATCACGCGGTGGTAGCTGGTGCGGATTATTGGATTGTCACGCACAACACCGCGGGCGCGAATTTTGCCGTGTCCACCGTGCCGGTTCCGGAAGGCTGTGGGGCTGGAAATGGCGGCGGTATGGGCGCTGGTGTTCACGAAGGTAACGGTCACGACGGCGGTACGAGCGCAAGTGTGGCGTCGGCAAGCAACCTGCCTGGCCTGCGGGATTTGCCGGTGTTGCTTGCGCATGATGCGGAAGTGCGCATCGAAGACGTCGACGCCTACCGCGACTTTTTGGTGCTTTCTTACCGACGTGGCGCGATCCCACGCGCGGCGATCATGATGCTGGATTCGATCACCGATGCCACCGGTGATTGGGGGAGCTTCCAAGAAATCGAATTCGAGGAAGAACTATTTACCGTCGGCGTGTCCGGCAACCCGGAATGGGACGCCCCGGTGATCCGTCTGGGCTATACCTCGTTCACGCAACCGGCGCACCTGTATGATTACCGCCCGGCCACCGGTGTGTTCACGCTGCTCAAGCGTCAGGAAGTCCTCGGCGGCTACGATGCCAGCAATTACACCGCGTATCGCTTGTGGACCACCGCCCGGGACGGCACCGAGATTCCGGTGTCGATCATCCACCACGCGGACTTGGACACCAGCACCCCGACACCAACCTTGCTGTACGGCTACGGCTCCTATGAGTCCAGCACGGACCCCGGCTTTTCTATCTCCCGGCTGTCGCTGCTGGATCGCGGCATGATCTTCGCCATCGCACACGTGCGCGGCGGCGGAGAGATGGGCCGTGGCTGGTACGACAACGGCAAAATGGACAAGAAGAAAAACACCTTCTTTGACTTCATTGACGTGGCCGACGACCTGGTCTCCCGTGGGCTTTCCGCACCAGAGACGATGGTGGCCGAAGGCGGCTCGGCCGGAGGCATGCTCATGGGCGCAATCGCCAACATGGCGCCGGACCGGTTTGCGGGCATTGCTGCCATCGTGCCGTTCGTGGACCCACTGACATCCATGCTGAAACCAGAGCTGCCGCTGACCGTCGTCGAGTGGGACGAATGGGGCGATCCGTACCACGACCCGGACTACTACGACTACATGGCCTCATATGCGCCGTATGAAAACATCACGGACCAGCGTTACCCGGATATTCTGGCGGTGACCTCGCTGAACGACACCCGCGTGTTGTACGTGGAACCGGCGAAGTGGATTGCGAAGTTGCGTGAGATCGCCGGTGGCGGCGAGTTCTTGTTGCAAACGGAGATGGCGGCTGGCCACGGGGGAGTGTCGGGGCGCTACGGCAAGTGGAAGCAGACGGCATTCGAATACGCGTGGACGATCAACAAGGCCACGGGTATCACGGAATAAAAATAGCTCCGGCGGCCGAATAGCTTGGTGGGGTGGGTGTCGCCCGTGAGTATTTGCTGTGGCAGATGTGGCTGCTGAGTGTTTGTGTGAAAGCTGATAACTTAGTGACATCATGAGTACATCAGCCTCCACGAGAGTCTCCACGAACTCCACACGGCGGGCCCGCCACCGTAAGCCCGAAGCTGCGACGGACTCTTCGGCCATCGTGCGGTGGTACCACCATGTCACCGGCTTGCTTTTCGGCGCGGTCGTTATGCTCCTGGTGCGTGGCGCACAAGACCCGGGCGACCTCGGCTCACTGTGGATCGCTGGTTTGCTGGTGGGGAAAGGCGACACCGAAAACCTCTACGCCATCCACGAAACTGACTTCGCCCTCATCACGGGCGAAGCCTGGATCAACACCTACGAACAATCCGATGTATCGGCCTACCCGCACCCATTCGTGCACACCCCGTTTGTGGCCCAGGTGATGTCCTGGATTACCAAGCTGCTGAGCTTTGATTCTGCGGTATTTTGGATCACCGTTTTGTCAGCGTGGGCCCTGGTAATACTCATCGTGTCCGCTTGGCGGTTCTGGTTCGAAGATGAAATCCCGCCAGGGTATTTGGCCTTAGGCCTTGTACTGGGCTGGGTGGCCACGTCTTTTCAATCCTCCTTGCATCTGGGGCAAACCACTCCTTTTATTTTCGCTGGGGTGGCCTATGGGCTCGCAGCAGCACGCATACACCCGGTTCGCGCCGGGTTGGCTCTCGGCGTGGTCGCCGTCGTCAAGCTCACCCCGGTGGTGCTGGTTATCATCTGCTTGTTCTTTCCCCGCGCACGCAAAGCCGGGGTGGCCGGCCTGCTTTTTGGTATTACTGCGGTGGTGGTTTCCATTGTTTCCCTGGGCTTTGCCACGTTCCGCACCTGGGTGGAAACCCTGCAAGAGCTCAACGCGGCCGCGTTAGTTGCGCCCGTTAATGGTGCTTTTGCCTCGCTGATTAACGTTGGTGCCGTGGAAGATCCCGACGCCCTGGTTTCTATCGTGGAGGATCCGTCGTTGGTCACCAGCTTGGTGCCGCGCTTGTTGGCGTTAGCTTTGATAGCCGTGGTGGTCTACATCGCTTGGCGCTCGAGCGAACCGTGGAAGATCACCACAGTGGGAATTTTTACCACGCTCACCGCCACCAGCGGCATCCTGTGGGATCACTACGTTTTATTGATCGTACTGCCCTTATTAGGCGTTTTAGCCCGGGGCCAAGGTTGGGTGCTGTATTTAATTCCCGTCTGTGCAGTCTTTGCCTTCCCGCCCCTGGCAGCCTGGGATTCCGAGCGCTGGTTACCCTGGGCGGCGTTCACCGCGCTGGTGGGCTCTGTGCTTGCGTTATGTCTAGCAGAATTTTTGCGCGACGAACCCCGGCCAGAACGCAAGCCCATGCATTTATCTTTTTGGCTTTCACGCTAGACTGGCAACGAAAACGGTGGCACGCCCACACGCCGTGGCACGCCCACACTCCGAGTCGCTAAAGGAAGTGCAATGCCCAGAGTCGTAGTCAATGTCATGCCCAAGCCCGAGATCCTGGACCCGCAAGGCAAAGCAGTATTGCAGGCCTTGGGCCGCATCGGTGTGACTGGTGCCAGCCAGGTGCGCCAGGGGAAGCGTTTTGAACTCGACGTCGATGAGACCGTCACCGAAACCGAAATCCAGGCAGTAGCAGAAAAACTGCTGGCCAACACGGTTATTGAAGATTTTGAAATCGTCATCGAAGAACGCGACGCCGAGGTAGCTGCGGACGAAGCTACCGGTGCTTCCGCAGCTGCTGACCGGGGTGAGCGTTAATGAGCCCAACCATCGGTGTCATTACCTTCCCTGGTTCTCTTGATGACGTCGACGCGGCCCGCGCTGCCCGCCTGGCCGGAGCAAACGTGGTGGAGCTGTGGCATGACGACAACAGCTTGCACAACGTCGATGGCGTCATCGTCCCAGGTGGTTTTAGCTACGGCGACTACCTGCGCTCCGGTGCGATCTCTGCGCTGTCGCCAGTCATGCAGGCTGTGATCCCAGCAGCCCGCGAAGGCATGCCGACGCTGGGCATCTGCAATGGTTTCCAGATTTTGACCGAGTCCGGTTTGCTGCCGGGAGCGCTCACCCGTAACCAGCACCTGCACTTTCATTGCGTGGATACCTACCTGGAAGTCGCGAATGCGAACACCGCCTGGACTAGCGAATATGAGCAGGGACAGAAAATTTTGATCCCAGCCAAGCACGGCGAGGGCCGTTTCCAAGCTGATGCTGCCACCATCGAGCAGCTAGAAGCAGAAGGCCGCGTGGTATTCCGCTATACCGACAACTTCAACGGCTCGATCAACTCCATCGCTGGTATCACCAATGAGGCTGGGAACGTCGTTGGTTTGATGCCCCACCCGGAGCACGCTGTTGAAGCTTTGACTGGGCCTTCTGTCGACGGCCTGGGTATTTTCCGTTCCGCACTCAACGCTTTGAGCGCCGAGAAGCTCTAAGGAGACACACCTATGGCCCACGTCGCCAATGACGCTGTTGCGAAAAAGATCGTCAACGACACAGTCGAACAAGCCCAGCAGAACCCAGACCAAGAACAACCCTATGCCGCGCTGGGTCTGAAAGACGACGAATACGCGCGCATTAAAGAAATCCTCGGCCGTCGCCCGACCGATGCCGAGCTGACCATGTACTCCGTGATGTGGTCGGAGCACTGCTCGTATAAATCCTCCAAGGCGCACCTGCGTTACTTCGGTGAGACTATGACCGAGCAGATGGCCGAAAAAATCCTCGCCGGTATTGGCGAAAACGCCGGTGTGGTTGACATTGGAGATGGCAACGCGGTGACTTTCCGCGTGGAATCCCACAACCACCCGTCCTACGTTGAGCCCTACCAGGGCGCTGCTACCGGAGTCGGCGGCATCGTCCGCGACATCATGGCTATGGGCGCGCGCCCCATTGCCGTGATGGACCAGTTGCGCTTCGGCCCAGCAGAAGCACCGGATACTTCCCGCGTGCTGCCGGGCGTCGTGCATGGTATCGGCGGTTACGGTAACTCGCTGGGCCTGCCCAATATTGGTGGCGAGACCGTCTTCGATGAATCCTATGCGGCTAACCCGCTGGTCAACGCGTTGTGCGTCGGCACGCTGAAGGTGGAAGACCTGAAGCTGGCTTTTGCCTCCGGTAAGGGCAACAAAGTCATGCTGTTTGGTTCGCGCACCGGCCTGGATGGCATCGGTGGTGTGTCCGTGCTGGCTTCGGAATCCTTCGACGAAGGCGCAGAGCGCAAGCTGCCGGCCGTGCAGGTAGGCGACCCGTTCGCAGAAAAAGTTCTGATCGAATGCTGCCTGGAGCTGTACCACGCAGGAACCGTGGTGGGTATTCAGGATCTCGGTGGCGCCGGCTTGGCATGCGCAACCTCTGAGCTGGCCGCTGCCGGTGACGGCGGCATGGAAGTCAACCTGGATGCGGTGCCGCTGCGGGCAGAAAACATGACGGCGGCAGAGATCCTGGCCTCGGAATCCCAGGAGCGCATGTGCGCAGTCGTGGCCCCAGAAAACGTGGAACGCTTCCGCGAAATCTGCGCCAAGTGGGATGTCACCTGTGCGGAGATCGGCGAGGTCGTTGACGGCAAGCACCTGGTGATCCGCCACGGCGGCGAAGTGGTCGTGGATGCTCCGGCCTACACCATGGCCGATGAAGGCCCAGTCTATGAACGCCCGTACGCCCGCCCCGAGTGGCAGGACGAGCTGCAGCAGTTCCGTGGCGTCGACAAGCCGGTGGGGGCAGACCTGCTGGCCGCATGGAAGAAGATGCTGGCTTCACCAGCGCTGTGCTCCCGCGATTTCATCACCGAGCAGTACGACCGCTACGTGCGCGGCAACACCGTGGACGCTTTGCATTCGGATGCTGGCGTGCTGCGCATCGACGAAGAAACCCACCGTGGTGTGGCTGTGTCTGCGGACTGCTCCGGCCGTTACACCAAGCTGGATCCAAACATGGGTGCGCGCCTGGCACTGGCAGAGGCTTACCGCAACGTGGTGGCCAAGGGCGCGACCCCAGTGGCGATCACCAACTGCTTGAACTTCGGTTCCCCAGAAAACACCGACGTGATGTGGCAGTTCCGCGAGGCCGTGCATGGTCTTGCCGACGGCGCCGTGGAGCTGAAACTGCCGGTATCCGGTGGAAACGTCTCCTTCTACAACCAAACTGGTGAGGAACCAATCTTGCCGACGCCAGTCGTCGGCGTGCTTGGTGTGTTTGATGATGTGCGTAAGGCGATTGGGCACCGTCCGGAAGCTGGCCAGAAACTGGTGCTGTTGGGTGAGACCAAGGAAGAATTTGGCGGTTCCATCTGGCAGCAGGTCACCGGTGCTGGTTTGAACGGCCTGCCACCGCAGGTGGATCTGGCGAACGAAGAGCGCTTGGCTGCTGTGCTGAGCGCTGGCGAGGCCACCGGTATCACCGCAGCGCATGACCTTTCCGAGGGCGGCTTGGGCCAAACTTTGGCCGAGATGTGCTTCGACGGTGGCGTCGGTGCGAAGGTGGATTTGTCCGCTGTGCACGCTGATGCCACCACGGCGATGTTCTCTGAGTCAGCCTCCCGCATCCTGGTAGCCACGAACGACGTGGAGGCCACGCTGGCGGCTGCCAAGGAGGCTGGCGTTCCGGCTGCAGAAATCGGTGCCACTACCGAAGAGCAGACCCTGCAGGTTGCTGAGGGAGTTGCCGTTTCGGTTGCGGAGCTGCGCGAAGTATGGGCAGCCACGTTGCCTGGCTTGTTCGGTAATGCCACCGGAGCAAACTCCGTTCTTGACTAAGAGCCAGCGCTGCACATTTTATTAGAGCTAGGCGTTCCCGCCACTTATTAGCGTTCGGTGTTCCCGCCACGGATTGTGTTCGGCAAAAACTGCCAAGACCTTCCGCGGCGGGATTTTTCTCGTCTAAAATAAGGGGCGTGAAAAACAATGCCTCGTCTGTCTCGCACGCTGCGAACCAGGAAAACCGTGACAGGGAGAGTCGTGACTGGCAAACCCATGACCGGGAAGGCCTGGTCCAGCGCACCTTCTTCATGGTTGATCGCGGACCGCGCCCGGCCACCCGAGGTTGGTTCCATTCTGCCGCGGCCATCCTTATGCTGGCTGCAGCTAGCGTGCTCACCACGTTTTCCTGGATGCGCCTGGAATGGTGGCAAGCCCTGGGCGCGACCGTCTACGGTTGCGGTTTGATTGCGCTGTTTGCGGTCTCTGCGCTGTATCACCGCATCCCGTGGGCTAAGCAGAAAACCGTGCAGGCTTGGCGTCGTGCTGACCACGCCATGATCGCGGTGTTTATTGCCGCGACCTACACCCCGTTTTGCTTGATCGTGTTGCCGCAGGCGTGGTGGTTGTTGGCCACCGTGTGGGGCGGTGCGATCACCAGTGCGGTAATGAAATTCTTCTGGCTTTCCCGTCCACGCTGGGTTGATGTGGCGATTTACGTGACCTTGGGCTGGTTGATTGTGCCGCTGGTATCTCAGCTGTGGACTAACGCTGGGCCTGCCGTGGTGTGGCTGCTGTTGGCCGGCGGTGTGGTGTATACCGTCGGCGCGGTGGCTTATGGTTTGAAATGGCCGGGCCGTAACGCACGCATTTATGGCTACCACGAGCATTTCCATACCGCGACGATCATCGCGGCTATCTTTCACCTGGTGGCGGTGTGGATCATCGTAGCCAGTGCTTAGCGTAAAATTTGCAGATTGAGTTCAGAGGGGTGTTGCCACAATGGAACTCCTAAAAGAAAGCTTTTGAGGTCAAACTCTGTGAAAAAACCTGACCCGGCCAAAGCCCGCGCGGCAGTACTTGCGATCGCGGATTGGATCGCCGCCGATTCCCCTGAGGCCGCGCGTGCGGCTGGCATTGCACAGCCGAGCCGTTCTCAGCTTGCCGACGCCGTGCGCCACACCGCGCGTTTACTCTCCGCCGATGCGCCCGGCCATAGCGTGGAACTGCGCGTGCCACCGTTCGTGGCAGTGCAGTGTATTGAGGGGCCCCGGCATACTAGGGGAGTCCCGCCCAATGTGGTGGAGGCCAGCCCGCATGCCTGGTTGCGTTTGGCCACCGGCCACAGCAACTGGGATGAACTGGTGGCTCAGGCAGACACGACCGCGTCGGGTACGAGGGCCGGTGAAATCGCGCAGTGGATGCCCATCATCAAGCTCTAGCCTGGCTCTAGTGAGGCTCTAGCCTGGATCTAGCCGGGTTTAGTGGGGCTCTAGTCGAGCTCTGCGCAGCTTTTCCCGAGCCCACGGTAGGCGTGTGAAAAGTGCTTGTTAGCGGATTCCACCGCCAACCGTTATGATGAACTGCGTGGTAGCAAACACATTTACTGACCATGCTGAGCACAATGACTTCGACGATCACGGTGAAACCGAACCACGCGAAGAATGCGGCGTATTCGGGGTCTGGGCGCCGGGGCAAGAAGTTTCGAAACTAACTTATTTTGGTCTCTATGCCATCCAGCACCGCGGCCAAGAAGCTGCCGGTATGGCGGTCGGTGGGGAAGACGGCCTGCTTGTGTTTAAAGACATGGGCTTGGTCTCAAATGTTTTTGATGAATCCCTGTTGGAATCTTTGCAGGGCGATGTAGCCATTGGGCACAATCGTTATTCCACCGCTGGCGGTAAAGAATGGGCCAATGTCCAGCCCATGTTCCGTACGTCCAAGCATGGCCAGGATGTTGCTCTCGCACACAACGGGAACCTGACTAATTACCTGGAG
>NZ_LZMN01000030.1:0-27008 GCF_001665955.1 Corynebacterium sp. EPI-003-04-2554_SCH2473622
CAGGCAATACGACCGTCGCGGCGAGCAGCTTGTGTCCACTGCCGAGCCGTTGCCCGAAGACCTCGTGGCAGAGGTAGCCAAGCTTCGGCGTGAGAATCAAGAGCTTCGCGACACCAACGAGCTGTTAAAGGCCGCGTCGGCTTTTTTCGCATCGGAACTCGACCCAAAACGTCGGAAATGATCCAGTTCATCGATAAACACCGGAATCATTTCACCGTCGAGTTCATCTGCACGACGTTAAACACACACCGTGTTGGCGGTTTCCTTACCTCTCGTGGGTACCGCCAATCTAAGGCTCGGGGATTAAGTGTCCGTAGCCTTCGCGACGCCGCCCTAGTAGAGCGCATTACCGAAGTTCATAAACAAAACTACGGTGTCTACGGGATTCGCAAAATGTGGCACGCGCTGCGCCGTGAAGGAATCGACATTGGACGTGAACAGACCGCGCGTCTGATGCGCCTTGCAGGTGTGTCTGGCAAAGGTAAAGGCCGTTCTCCTGTGACGACACATAAGCCCAAGAGGCCCGACACTCGCCCCGACTTGGTGGGTCGTGAGTTTCGAGCCTGTGGGCCTAATCGGTTATGGGTGGCAGACATTACCTATGTGCGCACCAGAAAAGGGTTTGTGTACGCCGCCTTCGTGACTGATGTGTTCTCCCGGAGGATCGTCGGCTGGGCGTTGTCTGACTCGATGCGCACCGAAGCGTTGCCGTTGCAAGCACTCAATCAAGCCATTGTGTGCGCCAAGAAGACCACCGGTCTAGTTCACCACTCGGATCACGGCTCGCAATATGTGAGCATTATCTACAATGAGCGTCTTGCTGAGCATGGAATTATCGCCTCGACCGGTACTGTTGGTGACTCTTATGACAATGCACGGGCTGAAAACGTCAACGGTTCCTACAAAAACGAGCTGATTCATACCAGGTTGTGGACCGACGTGGTTGATGTTGAGATTGCCACGTTTGAGTGGGTGAATTCGTGGAACGAGTCAAGGCTCCACCAGAGCCTGGGCTACCGCACGCCGGCTGAAGTAGAAGCCGAATTTTGGGAACACCACCCCAGCCGAGAAATAATGGAAATCAAGGCACAAGCCTAGGAGCAAAACCCAGGACACTTCAAGGGCATCAATATCCACCGACGGCTTGGGCGCAGGCGTAGCCGAGGCGGGTGTAGTGCCGCTCATCTGGTCATACCAATACTGAGCACGAGCCATATACTTGCTGTTTTGGCTGCCTGCGATTTCACCTGGGCAGGAGGTTGCGGCGAAGTTTTTGTGTCCGAACACGTTCTTACCCCACTCGGGGCGACCCAGCTTGTAATACCGGCACAGGGCTGCAACCAAGTGAGCTCCGTTTTCGAGCGTAGCCTCGCTGATTGTCCAGGGATAGCCTGTGTGATTGTTGGCGTGCTCGATGCCAATGCTGGTGGTGTTGGCTTCCCAGTTCCCGGCATGCCAGGCGGTGTCCTTGTCCCACACCAACTGGCCGATAAGACCGGCGGCGTCTACTTGGTAGTGGGCGGAAGCTTCACGTGTCTGCCAGGTGTTCCAGCAGTCTTTGATAGTGAGGTTGCCGGCGTTGTGATGCAACACAATCTTCGTGATGCTCTTGCCGCTGCGGCCTTGCGTGTAGTGCTTGTTCATCAGCAGGTTTTCATCTGCTTGTAGTTCATTCCAATTCTTCATGGGTGTTCCTTTCACTTGAGGTTGGTGGTTTCTCGGGGTACTGGGAGCGGCAGCGTCGGCTGAGCCTCAGGAGGGCGGGCATCGCTATCGGCCGGTAGGGGCGTGGATTCGTCGTGTTTGGCGAGGGCAGTCAATGTGTCGCGTAGTTGAGCTGGTACGGGTAGTCCGAGTCTGGTGGTGTTTTCTAGGAGGGAGATGCCTTCGTTGGAGAGGTAGAAGAAGATGGTCGCGGTACGTAGCACCGTCCCGGCACCGAGCACGTAGACGTCGAGCAGGTTTGCGAGACCGATGAGGGTGAAGATGAGGATTTTGCGGGCGATGCCTTTGAACCCGACCGAACTCGACAGCTGCTTCTCGCTGATGGCGGCTAAGACGCCGGTGAGATAGTCAGCAGCGACGAAGCCAATGAGGGCGTAGAGGAAACCATCAAGACCGCCGAGGAACCAGCCGAGGAATCCTCCTAGGGCGGTGAATGTGCCTTGAAACAAAAACCAGAGCGTTTTCATGAATGTGTCCTTTCAGGTGTTTTGGGTATGAAAAAGGCACCCACCATCAGGCGGATGCCATCAAAAGGGATAAATTAAGGAGCCTATCGGCTCGTGAGTTCGGTGAGTGTGGAGTCTGCCGTGCCGGGGCTGGTCAAATAGTCAAGGAGTGTTTCGGCAACAGCGGGAGCAGATACGATCTCGGCGTTTAAGATGAGTGAGCCGGTTTGCATCTGCGGCAAGGGTGGCTGTTCGACATTGTTATCAGCAGGCAGGACGGCGGGGATCTCATCAATGCCGGGTGGTGTTTGTACGTCTATACATCACTCAGGGTGCGTGTTTTATCCAGTTGGAGCGCCGTATGAAGCCGCCCAATCGGAGGATAATCCCAAGCTATCAGGCCACTGGGCAAATTTAGGAGTTATATTCCTAAATCTCACCCCCACTCAATCACAATAAGCGTAAAATGCTCCTTTTGGGACTTTAACTCAGGGCCTTCCAATGACCGTTGCGGTTGGCTCCTATGCGAACGAGCTTGCCTTCTTGCTTCGTGCTGGAGACGATACGCTCGGTCTGACGTGTGCTTGCCCAGCTCAGATGCCATTTGTTTGATGGTCATACTCGGGTTTTCACGCACGAGCAAAAGCAGCCGCTCAAGCATGGCTTCAGCTTCGTTCGTTATACCGACATTTATACCTTTGTTTATGCCGACATTATTTTCGAAAGCAAGTGCGTCATCAAGTGGCTGGGAGATCATGCCGAGCATGAATTAGATAAAGTGCGTGCTATCTCCTTTCTCATCGGAGTTGGCAAGCACGTTGTAGTATTCTTTCTGTCGCTCCTTGACCAGCGTCTCGACGGGCAACCATGCAAAGAGAGGATTCCATCTGCTTAGAATGAAGCGGGTGGCACGATCCAGGCCAGCAATAATATGTTTACGTGCGTTATTTCGGCAGACTTCTAAATGTACCCAGCCGGTGAACACGTCCGTGAGTGAGAGAGTACGAGCATACTCGCCTTTAAATAGTTGGCCCGCAATGAGCAACCGTGTCGATCTCGAAAAACCCAGGCTCGGCCTCAACCTCGGCGCTAGTGGTACGGATCTGGATCGAGTTACGGAGCAAAGCCCCGGGTTTCGTTGTTGATATCCCCTTTCAGTTCGAGTTTCTCCCGCTCGTTCTTCAAATAACAATCGATCGTGGCGCCACTCATTGCCAGCACCTCTGTTTTGGTGTCGGACGTGTAATGATCCTTACCCTCGATTAGCTCCCCGTGATGTTCAGGCGCCTCAATCCACTCCTCCAGGTTTGATATCATATATTTCCCGCATGGCATACCCTCTAAGTGCTACAAGCGAACCAAGAGGTGTTTGGATTCGGCAGAGTATGTCGTTGGTTTGATTCTGCGCTGATCCAAGCGTAACACTTTCGGATTTCCAATCGTCTCGTCCATTAAATACTGCCTGGCCGAGGAGGGAGACAATCCCATAATCTCGCAAAACCTATCCAGGACTGCGGATTTCTCTTTCTTCGAGCCTACCCGATACGCCGCCCTCAGCTTCTTCGTCACTTCCACACGCGCCATACGCGAAATCACACCCTCATTCATACCCCTGATTATCCCGAACGTATTCGCTCTCAAAATACGTGAGGAACCACAACCCGTTCGCGCTCATTTTCCATAAGGTACGTCGAGCCCTTGCAGCTCAGTGGTCACTACGCTACAGTGGTTTCCGCTCGTGTTCCTCACTGGGCTACCTCAGCCCACAGCGATATGAGGAGCAGTGGATACAATCAAACATAGTCATCACTTAAACCGACTGGACTCAATTCTTAAGCCAACTTTACTCTGAAAGATAATGATGATGCGAGATTCTGATCGCCCTTGGCTTAGACGAGACACCATCTTCGCCTCGGCACCCGGGGGAGTGCTTATCTCCAATGCGACGACGGGTTGTGAGATCGCCGGTGAGTCCGCTTATGAGCTCTTCAGCCGTGTTTTCCCGCTCTTTAACGGTCAAGCGACGGTAGGCGAGATCAAGGGTGCGGTCGCCGAACGCAACTGGAAACTGATTGAGGCAATCGCGGCTCCGCTTGAAGAGAAGGGTTTCCTGCGATGGATTCCCGAATCCGACTATGAGCTTCTCGACAACGAGAAACGGGAAAAGTACGCGGACCAGATCGCCTTCCTAGCACAATTCACCGATGCTCCGCACGAGGCATTTCTGGCGTTCAATCAGGCGCAGATTTTAGTAGTTGGCAGCGACGAGGTCGCTGACTCGTTGCAGGCCAACCTGATCGATAACGGTGCGGAATTGGTGACGTCCGCCGAGTCGTTCGCCGTCGATCAGTTCGAAGAGCTCGCGCCCGACCTTACGGTGTTGGGTCCCACGGCGCTTAGCGGGATCGACCACCTCCGCAAGGCAGGAGTCCCCTTCCTAGGGGTGTGCCCGGCAGGAGACTACTTGTGGGCGCTACCAGTTGGGTGGATCGAAGGCAGTGCGAGCTGGCATTCAGCAGACAGCTCTCTGCGGCGGGGCTCCATGGGCAAAGAGTGGGCCGAGGCTATTGAGCAGGCTCAGGCCGGGCAGCCCCAGTGGACCTCGGCAACGTCCTCGCAGGCAGTCCAGCGCCTTTTTGGTGCACTCTTGGCCTACGAGGTATTCAAGGGTATTACGGGCGCCATCACACCAGAGACCAGCGAAAAGATTCTCGCGTTCAACGCGTTGACGGGCGCCACATCGACACATCCGATGACTCCGATCTACTCAGAGGTGTCGCGCGAAGTGCACGCTCAACTAGCCGGGGCACATCCGGAGGACGCCGGTAGCGAGACCCCGGCGAGCATCCACGTCTCACATGCGGATGAGTACGACGACGTGTGGGCGCCTTTGGTGGATAGGTTCACTATGCCCGCGTACGACTTCGATGATCTCGATATCGATCAGGTGCCTGTCAAGGTCTCGTTGGTGGAAACGGCAACAGGCAAGGTTTTCGCGGCGAGCCCGTGGACCACGGCCGATGCCCGGATTGAAGCGCTCGCACGCGCCTATGGGCAGTCGCTTAGCTGGCACTGCACGTGGGCGTCAGACGCGCCGCGCGTGGTCGGCATCGGCACTACCCGAGCCGACGCGATTCGGCGCGGCGTCGAAGCAACAGTTCGCAGGGAAATGCTTTCCGGATCGGGGCTGACGGAGCCCGTGCAGAGCGTCCTCGGCGGTCGGCTAGGCACATTCGTCTCCGACGTCGCTGAAGGATCACTGGAGTTTTTCGCCCACGATCCATTAGCCGGCCAACACGTGGCGATCGCGTGCTGCGATGAGTACAGGGCGGTGGGCGCTGGAAGCAGCCAGGAAGAGGCGCAGGCGCGCGCGGCGATCGAAATTCTCGGGCGGCGCCAGGTGGGCCTCGTCGATACGGGTGATGCCCAGCCCATCGGCGGAGAGGTAGCACTCTCAACCGCCCGCATCGGGCAGTGGCACGTGGCGGTTGTCGCTCCGGCTGGCTCTCGGGCGTGCGCTGACGATTCAGCTCTCGAGGCTGTGCGATGACAGACACGATTCAGGGGTGGCGGCACGCAGTACTCCCAGGCAGTGACACGTGCATACGTTGCATGGCCGAGCAGATAGCAATGACGGACCGCTTCTTCATGCGGACGGGCCGGCAGCTCATAGCTACGTCACCGCGGCACGACAATCCCTTCTTCAAGGGCTGCGTGGAAGCCGGAGGCCGCCTGGGGTTAGCGCATGGCATCTCGATCGACCGCGCGAGCCTTCAGGTGAGGAGTGCCGCGACGGTATGCCGCCACGTTCGATCCGAGAAGATGACCACCGAGGCAGACGGCTACCGTGCCCGCACCCTCTCAAGCTACTTCCACGTTGCCCCGGTGGAGCGGTACGTGAGCCCGGTCCACGCAGTCATAGGTGCGGAGATCGATTTTGACGTCACCGGACTCGTCACGGCAAAGGCGTCAGGCTTTCTGATTCTCTACGTGGGAGACGACTACTACACCCGGCCGTGGGGCGGACATTGCGGCAAGCTGTCGGACGCGCTCTATTTGGGCGTGCTCGAAGGAGTTGAGCGCCTGAGCGGGGAGGCCGATCACGATGCGCAGGTCGCCGTGCAACCTCCAGTCAATACAAGGCTGATCGACCTCGACGCGTTTGGAGTGCCACGCGATTGCTGGAAAATCCCTCACCCGAAGGTCGGCGCATGGGTCAAGGCGAGTGTGATTACTTCGGGCCCAGACGGCGCTTTCTTGCTGGGGGAGACGGTGATGATCCCCGAACGTCTCGCATATTACCGCGCCGCACACGACCACGAGCCGTGGGTCCAGGACTCCTCGAACGGATGCGCCGTTGGTGGATCAGACGAGGAAGCGATTCTCTTCGGAATGCTGGAGGCAATTGAACGCGACGCGTTCATGATCGCATGGTACGGAAACCTTGACCTATCCCCGATCGACCCAGCGAGCATTCACGACGAAGAATCCTGTGCGTACCTTCGCCGAATGGACCTGTGCGGGGTCGACGTCATCTTCCTCGACGCGACGGTCGGCGTCGGCGTCCCTACGGTGATCGCTGTGTGTGCCGAGCCCTCCGGCGCTACTTGCGTGGGCGCCGGCGCGCACCCCGATCCAGAGCGCGCGTTGAAAAGTGCCCTCGTGGAGATCGCGTCGGACTTTCAGGTGGTCTCCGAACATGGGAAGGATCGCGCCGCAGAGATCGAGTGGATGCTCAACGACTTCTCACTCGTGCGAGCGATGGAGGATCACGCGGACCTGTTCGCGCTTCCCCAGACGCGCCAGTACATTGACCACTGGCTGCATCCGATCCGCAGCCACGTGACGCTAGATTCATTGCGCCGAGCTCCCGAGGCTGGATTGAGCGTGTGCGACGATCTGGCTACGACGCTGCACAGTTGCCGTGACGCCGGTTTCGAACCGTTGGCAGTCGATATGCGTTCCCAGATCGCGAACCGTATGGGACTAGCGTGTTGGAAGGTCGTCGTCCCCGGCCTCATCCCAATAGATTTTGGTTCCTATCAGCGGGCCGTGCACATGCCACGCCTAGCTAAGCGAGTAGCCGCCGTTACCGGCGCGCCCGCCTCGCCCGCATCGTTCGTTGCGAACCCCGTACCCCACCCCTTTCCGTAGGAGCGAAAATGTCTCAGTGGTGTGAACCCGGAACAGCGGCCGTGGCGTATGCGGATCTCATCTACCACCGCGTCCGCGACGGAATGCTGATTAATGACTGGACAGTGGACTGGTCAAAGGAACCGTTGACGCATTCATTCTATCCGGAGGCGGCTGCAATTAATCTCCCTCTTCCCGGGGAGGGCGCCGATGTTTTTCGTGGCGTTGCAGGAAACGCCCCAGAATTCCTCGCATCGCTATTGCATATCAGTTACGGAATCACCGGAGTGCGCCTCGCAATCAACCGCAACGATCACATGCCGGTGTACCGCAACGCCGAATACGCGAAGTGGGGCCGCACCACCGCGTCTGGCGGGGGACGGTACTGCGTGGATTTCTATCTGGTCGACAGCGGAATAGGGCACGACCAGCTCGATGCGGGGATGTACCACTACACACCACTTCGCCACGCTTGGGAACTTCTTACCGCGGGCGACTTCACCGGCCGGGTCGCCCGCGCCCAGGGATATGCCCGCGCCGCCGATCGTTACCTCATCATGACGATCAACTACTGGCGCAGCGGATTCAAGTACAACGATTTCGCCTATCAGGCGACGGCGATGGACGTCGGGACAGTCATGGCGACTATGGCTGAAGCGGCCGGTGACAGGCTGGCCTCGAGCTGGGACATGTGGGTCAACGAAGATCAGCTTGCACCCTTGCTGGGCCTCGATCAAACCAAGGACGGTATCTACGCCGTCCAAGCGTGGGGAAACGAGCGTGACGTAAACGCCGGCTGCGAACCTGACGTCGCTGCCTTTCCCGGAAGGGTGACCTCCAACTACCCGGGCACGATTGATTTCACGACGACGATCGCCCTGCAAAACGACATGATGGGCTTTCCGCAGCGGCCCGCAGAGCTTCTTCCTAACGCCGTGTCGGACGAAAGCCCGAACGGCATCGCCGGAAACTGGTGGAGCGACCTCATGCGCCGCCAGTCGAGCTTCGGACGCTTCACGGGGCGGGGCTTTGGCAAAGAAGATTTGCTTGGCCTGCTATCGCGTGCCGATCGCGTGAGCGCCCTCGTTGCTCCGCCTTCGTCAGTCGTGTGGGAATACTTGGTGTATGTGGCGCGAGTCGACGACGTCGAACCCGGGCTCTACCGCTACCGGCCTTTTTCTGGCGATCTTGAGCTCGTCAGCACAGAGGACCAGAGCGAGTTCCTTGCCAGCACCTACTTCCTGAAGAACTACGACGGAAAGAAGGCTGCCGCAACCGTCATCCCGTGCGCGAACGTGTACGAGTGCGCACGCAAGTGGGGTGTTCGCGGATACCGCTTGGTCAACGCGGTGATTGGTGCGGCGTGCCAAGCGCTATCGGTTGAGGCTGCCCGGCGCGGCCTCGGTTCCGGAACGGCTCTGGGGTTCGACGCCGAAGCCCATGCGGACCATGCGGGCCTCGACAAAGAATCCATGACGCCCATGCTCATGATCATGACCGGCGTCGACGACCCTCTATCAGGGCAGTTCCACTCCAATGCGACGGCGCGGAGGTTGGTATGAGCGTTCTCGATCCCTACTGTCAGGTGCGCATTGGGGGGCTGGACTATAGCCACGCTTCTGAGCTGCTGGACCCCACACTGGCCGACCATGTTTCGCAGGTGCGTGAGGCGTACGCACGGCTGCAAGCCCATGCCGAGGACATCAGCGATCTCCTTTACCCCCTCATCGGAGGCGCGGAGGCAAGCACGAAGACGGGTCTTATCAACGTCCGCCGTCACCTGTATAACGGGAACTATGCGCAGGCGTGGGAGCGCCTCGAGGAACTGGACGAGACCTCGCGGGAATCGGTTCGCGACGCCTTGGGATCCTTCGCTACCGACCTGCAGACCTTCATCACTGGGCTCGACTATGTGCGGAACCACTTTGACGATGCGCTCGCCGCGGAGCGCGAGAAGCTCGTGGCACACGTCGCCAACCCCCTCTTCATGGCGGGTATCGCGGTGTCATCCCCGTCGCTCGTTCCGGCCCTCCTCCGCCTAACATCGCACGTAAACAAGGGAAAGGTCGACAAGAAGGACAGGAAGGCTGAACGGTCTTTGCAGTCTTACGTGTTACGCGCCGCCACCAAGACGAGCCCCTTCTCAACGCTCGGCCCCATCGCTATCGGGTATACCCGGCAGGCTGAGGTAGAGCAGTCGCACCGAAGCGTCTCCTTGCCGTCGCTCTACCCGGTGGTTCGCGCCCTGCACGCGCTCGCGGAAGATCCTAAGAATTTGGCAGGCTTTGAGGTGCGGGTATCCGACTATGTTCGGGGCACTGATGGCGTCGTCTCCGTGGATCGCACCCAGTGGGACTTCAAGGACGCCTCGACCCGCACCGACTACGCGAAGCCAACCGAATCCAACGTGATAATCAACCAGCGGCCACTCGTTGACGCGGTGTATCAGATCCTTGGCGGCGCTCTGATGACGTTCGGCGAGCTCAATGACGAGCTATCGCGACAGAGCGGAATCCCTCCCGAGACGACGCTCGAGCTCCTCGCCGACCTCATGAGGCTCGGGTACCTTCATGTTCCTGCGCTAAGTATCCACCCGCACGACGCGCCACGGATAGATGGCATCGTGGATGAAGTTCGCCAGGCACACCCCGAATTGGGCTGTCTCATTGCGCAGTTCGTGGAAAGATCGCGCTCCTTTAGCCGACTTGAGGATCCTCAGATGCGCCAACGCGAGATAGGCGATATCCAAGAGCTCGTCGCTAGCATCTACTCGCTTGCGGGCGTCGACGGCGATATGCCCCGCTCGGTCCTCTATGAGGACGTCGTCGCCGGCGGATTCACAGGAAGCGAGCTTGCCCAACTCGAGCTGTCTGACTCAGAGGTCAGCGAGATCTTCTTGCTTCTCGACCTCCAGGACGATTCTCACGTGAAGTCAGCCCTCATGGAGGGGTACTTCGATAGTCGGCAGCGTCTGGAGATTCCCGCCACCGACTTCATCGGCGGGTTCATCGACGAGCTTTTCGATTCTTTCGAGGCGTACGATCTGGGCGGCATCGCAGACGATGACCTCCCTGACGATCCATGGCTTCGCTGGGGTGAGGCGTGGCGCTGGGTGCTCGCGCGGCGTCGTTTCGTCGATCACCTGAGTCGTTACGTCGCCACACACCCGCGGGGGAGCCGCGCCGCGAATCTATCTGATGCGGGCGAGGTTAATATTTCCGAGGCTCTCGCCCAGGCCGCAGCCATTCTTCAGCGGCCCCAGCACGCGTTCCGGCACGCCAATACTCTTATTCAGTTCGACGGCGAGGCGGGGAGCGTCATTCTCAACGACGCGTTCGGGGGAATCGGCTTCCAGATCTCGCGATTTACGCATCTCCTTGATGAACCAGCTCACGAGTATCTCGCCGACGTCGAGCGGCTGGCGAAGAGTAAAGGTGTGCGGTTGGTCGAGCTCAGCGGCGGCGCACTGTTTTCAAACTTGAATCTTCATGAGCCGCTCTTCTCGACCAGCTTGGTGCTCTCTGGGGAGCCGGTCTCGTCACGCGACGTGCCCGCGATCCGGCTCGAGGACCTCGTGGTCACCAAACGAAACGGCGTACTCGTGCTCACCGACGGCCGCGAGGATATCCATCCCGTGTATGCCGGATACCTCGTTCCGGCTGCCACTCCGCGCCGCAGCCAAGTGGTGAGCCTCTTCGCGCCTTCAGCGCAGATCAGTCGAAAACTCACCAGCCTTGTGACGGCGACGCCGGACATCGAGACCATCGCAGTGTTTCCGCGGCTCACGCTCGGACGCATTGTGGTGGCGCGGGCGCGCGCGATCATGGCTGCCGATGCGCTACCTACAGACAGCCCGTTAGAGGCTGACGGCTATCTCGCTTGGCTGAGGTTCTGGGCAGATAACGGATTGCCGGAACGGTGCTTCGTCAAGATTATCGATGAAGCCGTTCAGGCCGAGAAGCCGAGCTACTTTGACATACGTTCTGTGATCTCGTGTTCGACACTCCTCAACGACGTCAAGAATGCGGAGGGCAAGGCGTACGTGGAGGTCGCAGAAGTCCTTCCCGCATCACCCACGGCGACCCATGACGGGAGATCGGTTGTCAACGAATACATGCTCGGAATCAGTCTGATGGGAGGAAGCGATGCCTGACACCATGGTCATCCCCGAGGTATTGGCGGACGAGGCTGAACTTCGCGCGACCCACGTGTGGCGTGCCTACCACATCTTCTATGGCGGAAATCCGCTGATCGTCTTGCGTGAATGCATCCTTCCCCTAGCAGAGGACCTGCAGAGGGAAGGCGTCATCCTGGACTACTTCTTCATCAACTACTGGCTCGAAGGCTCCCACGTCCGCCTGAGGCTGCGTGTTCGCCCCGAAAGGGTCGAGGAACTTGACGCTCGAGTTCTCGAGAGGGTCAGGCAGTATCTCGCCGCCTCGCCGTCGTATCACCCCATGGCAGAACTAGCCGACAACAACTTCTACGAGAGCCTGTTCGCCGGAGAGTTTACCGACGCCGATCGTCCGAAGTATTTCGATGCGAACGGCGATCCGATGTTCGCCGAGAATAACTCGATTGAGATCCGCGAGTATGAGCCCGAATGGCTGCGCTATGGCGGGGAAGTCGGAATGCTCATCTCCGAGCGCCAGTTCGTGGAGTCGACCCAACTCATGGTTCGTCTTATGCACCTGGGGAATCTGGGCGTGCGCACCATTCTGCTCGGGATCGCAAGCCAAATCTCGTTCATCACGGCCGTGTGCTTACTGCAAGACGCGGACCTTGTTGAAGATTTTTTCGTCGCCTATCACCACAGGTGGGCTGACGGATATGACACGAATCCGGCGTACGGCACGGAGGAGGGGCGGCGCCAGCACCAGGTGACCGTCGAGAACCTCAGGAAGAAGATCGTACCTCGCGCCGATGCGATTCGGCGCGGCGACGTCGGCGACCTCCCGCAGATCCTGCGCGACTGGGTTCAGGTATGCCTCAAGGTCCGATTCCAGATCGAGCAGGCGTGCGAGCACTCCGCGCTTCGGTTTAAATACGACGACGGCGTGCGAAGCGTCACCAACGTCGATGATGCGGCGTGGTCCCTGTGCCACTCATACATCCATATGACGAACAACCGAATGATGGTTTCCGTTGCCGACGAGGCGTTCCTTGCCTATCAGCTTGTCGAGGCCATGAGGGGGAGCGATGACTAAGAGGGGCATTGACTGGGTGCCGCGGCTCAATCCGCTCCTTCGCGTTGGGCCTCCGCGGTGGAACGGCACGGCGATTGTGACGGACATCGGGATAGACGGCGAAGAGCGGCTGATCGAAATCGGGCTCGCCGAACGTTGCGTGCTCGACGAAGTGGACGGCAGCAGGGATGTCAGCACTATCGCCTCCGAGCTCTCCGCCAAGGGAATGCCCGTGGATACAACACGGATCGTGGGTGTGCTGAATCGCTTCGCATACGTCGGGGCAGTCGAACGCCCCTTCTCGATGAAAGCGGGACTTGCGGATATCGATTGGGCGGCCAACGAGGGCCAGCGGGTGCGGCCAGACCAGATAGCGGGTGCCGCAGATTCGGGGGCGGGTCTTGGCCTGTGGCGCAAGCTGACGTTCTTGGCCCGTCCAGTCGTTTTTGGGATCTTGGTTGTTGCCGGAATTGCCGGTGCTGCGTTCCTCTCTATTAACCTTTCAGATGCCCTCGCTACCGTCTTAGACGCCACGGTCTGGCAGGCGATTCTTGCGGGTGTTGCGGCTGTGGTGTGGACGGGTGCCGTGACGATGCTACATGAAAGCGGGCACGGCGCGCTGTTCCATCACGAGTCAACAAGGTCTCCGTTCCTTGCGCTCACGAGGTTCGGATTGATTCTCATGCCGAACACGCACATGCCAGGATTCTCGCTGCTTGGCGCTCGCGAGAGGGCACGAGTTCTCGCCGCGGGACCGCTGGTCTCAATGGTCTTCGCAGCATTGCCGGTCGTGCTCTTTGTGACGGTTGACGAACCACAGGTTCGGATCATTGCGGCGATGTGTATGTGCTGTGATACTCTCATTATTGCCCTCGGGATCTCTCCCTTCCCCAACACTGATGCGACGCGGCTTATCGAAGCATGGGTCGGCGTCGATCAACTCCAGGCGGTCGCCTTCCGGACCTTGGTCGGAAAATACAGCCTGCCGGCGGGTCTTCCTCTGCGCAGCAAGGTCGCGATCCGCCTCTATCCGGTCTTACTGCTGGTCACGATAGCTCTGTGGCTTGCAGTAATCGTGTGGGCCGCCCGGCTCATACTGAACTAGAACCCGCAAGAGTATTACCCGAAAGGAAATCATCATGAATCTCCAGAATCTCGCTGCTGAGCTCGATAGCTTCACTGCGGAGACCTTCGAGGTCAAGGATTACGTCGATTACGCAGATATGGCCTTCGGCTCGACCTGCTCGTCGTCGTCTTCTTCCTCGTGCTCGTCGACCTGCACCTCGTGCTGCTCGTCGACCTCGTCCTGCGCCACCGCCTAAATCAGCGAAACCGTCACCAGTCCGACCGCTTCTATCAGCCGCACAATCTGGCGGGCGACGGGCGAAACAGGCAAAGACGCTCGTCTCTCATCAAACTGCAGGCAGTTCGATGTAACAGGAATGTATCACGCACAGTTATTCGAACACGATCCTGGAGTTCTCCACGGTTGACGAAGCAACTCGAAGTGATTCACTTCGGTTCCGCGGGGGGGGGGATACGCTCACAGATGTCCGTATCCCACCCACCGCAACAGCACTCGAGAAAGGTCACACGTGACTGACTATGCAGTTGACGTACGCGACGTAAGCGTCGTCATTAAGGGGAAGACGATTCTTTCCCACCTCGACCTCCAGGTGGAAGAAGGTTCGTTCCACGGGATCATCGGTCCAAACGGGGCGGGCAAGACGACGCTCTTTAACGCGATCCAAGGGTTTCGAAAGCCGACGGAAGGAACGATCCGAGTCCTCGGCCAGTCGCCCTATCCGCGCAATCTAGCCCTGCTGTCCCAGATCGGGATCCAGCCCCAGCAGTCGGCGTTCTTCCCGAAGACGACACTCCGCGAGCACCTTCGCGCGGTCTGTGCGATCCAGGGCGCAGAGCACTCCACGATCGACACGCTCATCGAGGCCCTCAACCTCGCGAAGGCGGCTGACACCAAAGTGGAGAATCTCTCCGGGGGCGAGCGCCAGCGACTCGCCGTCGCCACCGCGATTGTGCACCGGCCGAAAGTCCTCTTCCTCGACGAGCCGACGGCAGGCCTCGATCCCGAAGCCAGGTACTCGTTGGTCTCCCTGCTCCAGTCGACCAATCTTCTGGAGATGACCACCCTTTATACGACGCACTACCTCGACGAAGCTGAGCGGCTATGTGACACGGTGTCGATCGTCGAACAGGGCAAGATTCTCACGACGTCGAGCCCGAGCCGCCTCGTCGCCGAGGCCGATCTCGGCTCGACGGTCATTCTCCCCAATGCTCTCCACCAGGCGGATGCGGTGGCGACGCTTCTTGGCCCGGACGCGGTGCGGGTCACCAAAGACGGGCTCGAGGTTCGGTCTCACGACACGGCCGCTCTGTTCGCGCGCCTCGCTGAAGGCGGGATCGATACACGGCACGCCCAAGTCCACGATGGGCGCCTCGAGGACGTCTATCTCCAGCTCACCGGAAAAGATTACGTAGCATGACCAGATACCGCGCATTAACCAATGTCCTTCTTCGCTACGACCTACGCGACTGGGCGACCCTTATCTTTACGTTCCTCTTCCCGGCGGGCCTACTCCTTGCGCTCGTGTTGACGATGGGTGACAGTATCGAAGGAATGGACCTCACCGGGCCGATCAGCGCGAACGTCATGGCCTTCGGCGCGGCCTTCGTGGGAATCTTCGCGGGCGCCACCCACCTTGCGCTGTGGCGCGAAAACGGAATGTTCGTCGTCCTACGGAGCTTCCCCATCTCCTCAAACACGGTCATTGCCGCACAGGCGACGGCGGGCATGATCTTCCTGATAACGCAGGCCCTTGCCCTCTTCGGCATCGCAATGGCACTCGGCATGACTCCGGAGGCGACCGCGCCGATTGCACTCCTGCCCTTGATCCTGGGCTTCCTGCTTTTCTTCATGCTTGGGGTACTCGTCGGAATCATTCTGCCGTCGATGGCCGGCGTCTCCATGGCAGCGGTCGCCATCATCATCCCCTTGGGAATGATCGGTGGAGCCATGATGCCGATTGAGACGCTTCCGAGCTGGGCGCAGACGGCTGCACCGTACACTCCGATCTACCACATGCGCGAGGCCGTGACGATGCCGCTCAATGGCGAGGGGACGTGGGGTGACGTTGGAATTGGGCTCGGCTATCTGGTCGCTGTGACCGCGATACTCACGTTGATGGCGCAGCGAGCGATGAAGTGGAAGTAGAGCTGTGCCTTCTTTGCTCAACACCTGTACGCAGGAAGCCTGTGTGATCGCAGATGGCTTTCTCGCGGCAGGCCCGCACAGTCTCACGGCGGAGGAGCTGCGCGAACGTTGGTTGCGGACGCGGTCTACGGCGCTGAATCGGGTGCTAGGCTCCCCGAACTCCACCGCTGTCGGGACTTTCGGGGAGTTCTTTTCAGGGATTCGGCGAGCCATGACGCGATTTGCTGGTCAGTCGCGAGAAGCCGCCGCGTGGGAATTCAGTTTCACGCACGGCCAGATTCGGCGCGGCTGGCTAGCCCGGCCGGCAGTCGCCGTCGGCGGAACGGCAGGCGTACCAGATTCGGCGGGGCGCGATCTTAGAGCCCGGCCTATTGACGACATTGCTTTGCCAGCCGACGTCTTAGTGAACCCCGTCGCTGGATACCTTGGCAGGCGGCTGAATCTCGAGGTTGGCTGGGAGACGACGGCGCCCGCCACCGGAAGTACGCCGAATTGGAACGGCAAGGAAGTCAGGACTCTCTCGTGGTCGGGGCACTCAACTCGCTTTCGCCATAGCGAAACCGCCGCGCTCCTTGAGGGAATAGAGCGCCGGGTGGGCGCCCTCCAAAGCTCATGCACCGTGCGTGTTGCGCGCGCGAGAGACCTGGAGGGTCGGGTCATAACGCCGAACGATTTCCCGGCCTACCCGTCCCGCTACTACGGCCGCCACGGAGCGCCATACAGTGCTGACGAGCCGCATGAGTGGGTGGTTGTGGAGAACTTAGCTAGCGGGGAGTCTGCCTGGATCCCCCGTGAGTACATCTACTACGGCGAGCAGATGGCGTACAGGTTGTGGGCTTTAGCGACGTCGTCGGGATGCGCGACTGGTTCAAGCATCGACGAGGCGAAGCTCTTCGGCTCGCTAGAACTCATCGAGCGCGATGCCTTCATAGCCTCGTGGTACGGACGAATCGAGCCCGTGCGGCTTGACCTGCGCGATCTTTCCGAACTGCGTGCAACTTTCCAGCGCGCACAGCTGTTGGGAATCACGCTGGAGGCGGGGCTCATGGAGAGCGCGTTGGGGGTGCCCGCGGTCATTTCCGCCGCCACTATGACGTCCGAACTCGGCGACGTCACATCTGTGGGGGCGGCTGCACACCCCTCCCTCCTCGGGGCAATCAAGGGAGCGGTGAAAGAAGCGTGGACGTATATTGCAGAGCGTGCTCGAGTTGCCGAGACGAAAGCCGAGAGGATTGCCCAACTCCACGCCAATCCTACCGATGCGGAGGGGATCGTTGACCATCCGCTCCTCGTGGTCGGGTCGAGGCGCCCCGAGTACATCAACCTGTGCGGCACCAATCAGCCGGTCCCTGTGCAGGATCTCCCACGCACAGATTGGGAACGCTACCAGCACGGCCCACCCGGCCCGCTCCTTGCCCAGTTAACCGAGCGGTTAGCTGCCGAGGGCATCGACGTGTGGTCGCATGTTCAAACGTCGGACGTTGAAAGAGGCATGGGGCTGGAAACCGTCATGGTTGTTGCGCCGAAGCTGCTGCCCATCGACTTTGGGTGGGACCTCCAGCGAGCACTCCAGACCCCTAGGCTACGCGAATTGATTCGGAGGCATCATGGCACGGACGTCGAACCGCGGCAACTACCCCACCCATTTTCCTAAGAAGGCGGTCACCGAGGAGGAGCCTGATATGACGGCGGAAGAACGCGAGCGTGTAGCCGCAGGGCGCGGTGACGCGGCTGCGCAGTGGGCTCGAGAAAACCGTATCCGCGCGGAACCGATGCGCCAATCGGTTCGAAGCAACGCCTACCTGCTCGTGGTATTCACTGCCCTCTACCTTGTGCCGCTGGTATTCGCGAACTCGTGGCACGCGCGCGGCCTGGGGGCAGCGGGTGCTGGGCTTGTGTTCGTGGTGGCGATTGCGATCTATATCAAGACTCCGGGCAAACTCCGGAGGATGTCAGGAGCTGAAGGCGTGGCCGTCGGCGTGACGTCCATGCTGGAGTTCGCGGCCTCGCTGGCTGGGCTCGTTGCCGGATGGGTCACCGGGAAGTGGTGGTGGCTCGGTGCGCTACTCCTCAGTTCGGTCGCTCTACATTTTGTTGCACTGACGGTCGCATTTCGTCGGCCGATCGACGTTTTTCTTCTCCCTGTTGCCTGCGTGGGAGCGGCGATCGCCCTTTCGGCGCCTGCCGCTGACCTGTGGAATCACTGGGCTGTCGCGGGCGGCCTCGTGGCCGGTTGCACCGCCGCGTATTCCTTCGCCATGTTCCGCTCCCTGAAAGCGTTTCCGGGGGCGGCCTCGTAGGTGAAGGTCGTGGCACATAGGCGGACGCGGTGCCGCGCGCGGCGCCACGTGACACGCCGCGACGCGCGCGGCGAGGATTTCCAAGAAGCCAATCGGGAGGCTTTTAGTCGGTGACGTGGTAGTCGATGACGTTGTTGGCATCCAGGTAGCGCAGCTCGCTCACCATGGCAACGGCGCGCTGGTAGCCTCCGGCTATCTTCTGGATTTCGCCTGCGTTGAGGGCACCGTAGGCAGTGGTCTGAATTACCCATTCTCCGGTCACTGCATCGCAGGTGAGTTCTGGCGTGTAGGGGGCGAGCGCGAGGGCATCACCTGCACACGAGCGCCATCACCGTTGATGCGGATTGAGACGATGATGTACCCTAGTCGGACCGCACGCCCGATCACGCGCTGGGTGTTTTCTTCTTCGATGCTCATTTTCGGCTGGGTGTTCATGGCTATTTTTCCTTTCAGGTTGTACCGTTTTGGTATGTATATACTGTGAGATCTTTTGAAGTGGCTGGTCTGAGATCTGAAGTGTCCCAGGTTTTGTTCCGTTTGAGTAGATGGGAAAATCTGGAACAGACACTCTCGGCTAAACAGCGTGGCGATACCCGGATTGCAGGGTTATTCGAGCAAAAGCAAAAGGTCACGAATCAAGAAGCTGGATTTCGTGGATCAGGAAAGGTGCAGTTTGGATAATGTGAAAATTTTCGCCAGCCTCATTGCGAGGATAGTTTCCCTCATTCTTATTGTGGCTAGTCCATTTGTAGTCGCATTGGGAACGGTGCATATCCTAGGTGGGCTGGCAACCGCTAGCTTGGCCTCCATGTTGCAATGGGGAATTATTGCACTCTTGGTGGGAATTTCACTTGATGGGTTGGTGCGCACCGTAGCACGTGCTGCTTATTTTTTATCTGGTCTATCGGTATTTCAAACGCAGGCTTTAGGAAATGTGATTGGGCTGGTTTTGTTAACGGTGTTGTATTTCTTCGTTACGGAAAATATCTGGTTTGCACTGCTTGCTAGCCTGATCAATGCCGTCGTAGCAGCAGCAATAGCTAAGATTATCCCAGGTGGGAGTGAAACCAATTCCAGGCCCGGTGTGCTGGCAAACCGAATGAAACTTTGAATGCGCTAGCTCCGCGTCTTATCTACCACAATCACCAGGTTTGAAGTGCCCAATTCCCGCAACCCGGGTAGCTTCGTAATCCACCAGGCCCAGCTGGGGTGGTAGCGCGGGAAGCAGTAGGTACGGTAGCCGCATTCGGCTGCCCAGCTGAGACCTTCGCGGGCGGAGACGTCGAAAAGCGAATGCCCCCAGATATTTTTTGGTGGATGCCCGTGCTTGCGTTCATAACGACGCCGGGCGAAATCGCCACCAATATAATGCGGCCACAACCCTGTTTCGTGCCCGCCGAAAGGACCGAGCCACACCGTGTAACTGATCACCGCCAAGTTGCGTGCAACCCGCACCATTTCCTCGGCCATCTCCCAGGGGCGCGCGATGTGTTCGGCCACGTTGGAGGAATAGACGATGTCGACGCTGTTATCCCGAAAAGGCAGCGCTGTGCCGGAAGCACGAACCGCGGTATCCAGGGTGATTCCGGCTGCAGTCATTTCCGAAACGTCTGGTTCCAAGCCAATATAGTGCGCGCCGTGCTCGGCGAAAGCCGCCGAAAAATATCCGGGGCCGCCGCCGACATCCAGCACCGATAGCTTGTCTAGCCCCGTGCCGTGCACATCTCGGTGGATTGCTGCCAGTTGTTGCGCGGTATCACGGGCCAGTGGCTCATAAAATTTGCGTGGCTGCGATTGCTCGTAACCGAAAGAACGCAGCAGGCGGATCGACCGGGCTAGAGTGGCGTGGCGACGGAGGTGGCGTAGGGGGTAGGACAGTTCGGGACGCATAGGTTCCCAGGATATAGCGTGTTGGGCTTGTAGTTGGGAAGTTCAGTTGCTGTTTTGTTGCTCTGCTGAGGGTATTTGCGGGCACCCCTCGTCCTGGTCAAATTTCTTCGAGATGTTTGAGATTTTCCCATCTATTCACGCGGAACAAACCTGTGGCACTTCAGTTAAGTGATTTCGGAGGAAATCTGATTTTTGGGGCAAGAAACTATATAGTGATAAAAACTACTTAAATTAGGGAAAGTGACTCGAACTATGTTGATGATTGTGTGCGGCACTTCTGGGAGCGGTTCCCTTATCGACCGTACTTGGATGGGGTTTATCCCTAGGATCGGTCTAAGCCCCTGAAAGTGGACGCGTCGGGGCAGTCCCGAGTTAAAGGGTCTGATTGGGCAACTAGTTAAAATAATGTGAAAAAGGGTTGAAGCGAAGAGGATCGCAATTTTTCAAAGGATAGGTCCATTGTGGATAATTTTGATTTCCCGATTTTTCTAAACTTGGTGTTATTGTTCAGTATTATTCCTTCGACGATAATCGGAGGCGTCATTTGGCTCAGCTATTTGTTTTCGCGGAGGAAAGTTCTGCGTGAAGAGCAATCGGCGTCGAACCCTAAGATGCAGCGGAGGATAGACCAGCCTCAGCGTTCTTATCCGGTTTGGTTATTGCTGATGTGTGGTGCGGCAGCCGGTGTATTTGCCCCGATTGTTTGGTTGACATGGGCGCCTAGTTATGGGGCGCAGCATGTACCTGAACCACCTGGTGACTACCCTCTATGGCAAATATTAGGTTGTGTAGTAACTGTTGCTGCCTGCTCTATTTTTGTCAGTATGAAGTTGCGCAATACTTTTCGGGGTTGTGTACTCGCATCGATTGCTGTCGCCGCAGGCCTTGCAGTGCCTATGGCTGCTGTTGAAGCTAGCGAATATCCTGATTCGTTCATTGGACTTGGAACAATGGTCACCTATATTTACTCTGCGTTTGCTCTCTTCTTCCTCAATCTTTTGGTTGCATTTGTCATGGAATTAAAAAAGGTTCGCACGTACGGTAATCAGGTTCCACTAATCAAGAATGGCCCCATTCACAAGTAGTCTGGCAGCTCGGGGAATATTTCGGGCCAGTGTTTTGTGCTGACTGTGTATAGTTCTAGTCCTTCTGATGTGGATGCAGCCCTACCCCGCTAAGCTGGTACGGAATATGAAGATCTTATTGCTGTGTTGGCGCGATTCCACCCACCCGCAAGGTGGCGGCTCCGAACTGTATTTGGAGCGCGTTGGGGAATATCTCGCGCGAGCAGGGCATGAGGTGATCTACCGATCTGCGGCGCACACTGATATGCCACGGCGTTCGGTGCGCGATGGCGTGCGTTATTCACGGAGCGGCGGGAAGTTCACGGTCTATCCGAAAGCACTGTTGGGCATGCTCGTCGGCAAGCTCGGGCTGGGCACGCTGTCGAACCTTGATGTGGTCGTCGATACGCAAAATGGAATTCCTTTTTTTGCGCGCTTGGTGTTTCGCCCAACGGTGCTGCTCACGCACCACTGTCACAAGGAACAATGGCCGGTTGCTGGGCCGGTGCTGGCGCGGATTGGGTGGTTTTTGGAATCGAAAATCGCGCCGAAGGTGTACCGGGGCGCGCCCTATGTGACTGTTTCGCAGGCCTCCAAGGAGGATTTACAGTCCCTCGGGGTGCCGGATGCTGCGATCATTGAAAACGGTGTGGATGAGGTGCCCGCGCTCATACCGCGCTTGGAGCGTCGTGGGGTGCACATTGTCACGCTGTCGCGGCTGGTTCCGCATAAACAAATCGAGCATGCCATCGATGCGCTAGCCGGGCTGCTTGGGGCAAATGGGCTTGCCGACGACGTCGTGCTGGATGTCGTTGGTTCCGGCTGGTGGGAAGATAAATTGCGGGCTTATGCGGCAGCCTCCGGGGTAGGCGAGCGCGTGTTTTTCCATGGGCAAGTTACCGACGACTATAAGCACGCGTTATTGGAGCGTGCCGAAGTACACGTGATGCCGTCGCGGAAAGAAGGCTGGGGTTTGGCTGTTGTCGAGGCAGCTAAGCATGCCGTCCCGACGGTCGGTTATAGCTTTGGGCTGCGTGATTCCGTCGGGCACGGGCGCACCGGGTTGCTCGCTGATACTCCAGAGGAACTGGCGGTACAGTTGCAAAAAATTCTTGCCGACGACTCCTTGCGCGCACAGCTCGGTGCGGGTGCGAGGAAGTTCGCAGAACAGTTTTCCTGGGAAAAGACCGGTCAGCGCTTTGCCGAGTTATTGGAAGGTGTGGTTGCTCGAGATGCTGGGCGCGGCTGATGGGGATTGTCGCAGTGGCCTAGACAATGTCGGCTGTGTTTTAGAAAGGTAGGCTATTCTTTATGAATTCCTCGGAGATGAACACGACAGCTGAAGAGAAGCTAGAGAACACAAAGAGGCTAGAAAACACAGAGCAGCCCGTCACTACAGAGAAACCTGAGAAGTCGGAAAAGCCAAAGAAAAAACGACAAGTACGGGAAGCCACCGTCACGGGGCGTACCCAGTTATCCCGCACTATGGTGCGCCTCAGTTTTTCTTGCCCGAGCTTGGCTGGAGGCGAATTTCCGTTTACTGATCATTATGTCAAGCTGCTTTTTGCGCCAGCAGGGGCTGACTACAGTTGGCCATTTGATGTAGAAGAAATAAAGAAAACCCAGCCGAGGGAGCACCAGCCGGTGCGCCGAACTTATACCTTCCGCCGGATTGATCCGGCCACGGGAGATTTTGAGATCGATTTTGTGGTGCATGGCGAGCACGGCGTTGCCGGGGTGTGGGCGCAGAACGCGAAGATCGGTGAGCGCATTGGTTTTCTGGGGCCTGGTGGAAAGTGGTACCCAAGCGATAGCTATGAACATTTTGTCTTAGCCGGTGATGAAGCCGCAGCACCTGCGATTGCCGCCGCGTTAGAAAACCTGCCGGACAACACCACTGCTGATGTGTACCTGGAGATCCCTGACGCAGAGTGCACCATGCCCATGCCGGAACCGGCTGGTTCCAACCTGCATTGGGTGCTGCGGGATGGGCGCATGCCGGGTACTGCTTTGGTTTCTGCTATCCGTGAGGCCGGTTACCCAGCGAAGCGAACCAGCTGGTTTATCCATGGTGTTGCCGAAATGATCAAAGACGTCCGAAAGTTTTTGTACGTGGATGGCGATATCGCGAAAGAGGACACTTCCATTTCTGGGTACTGGCGCTTGCGCATGACCGAAGATGAATGGCAAGCATCCAAGATGGAGTTCAATCAAAGCGTTGAAGACGAGGAACGCGCGCTACGCAGTCAACGTAGCGCGTAGTTTAGTCAGCTGAACGCCGACGCGGACGCCTGTTGCGCCAACCGGTAACGCTGTTTCGGGCTCCGCTGTGGGGCTGTAGCGCTCACAAGATTTTCGGTTAGTAACTGGCGGAGACTGCGCCGGATAGTTTCTGCTGTCACACCCGCAACGTCGGCTAGTTCTTTGGTGTTGGCGGAATCATGCGCGCGCAAGTAATCCACAATCGCCTCACGTGTGGAGGTATTTGCCGCGGGCTTAGAGCGCGCTATGGAATGTGCATGAGCTGAGGATTCCGTGTGTTTTGTGAGCGTCGTGTCTTCTGTCTCGCCGCGTTTATAAAACAGCAAAGCGAAGCGTGTAAGACTGTTCCGAACTTCCGGTGGCGGTAGGAGGTCGCGTTGCATGACAGCATTGGTAATGGCTTCTCGTACCGCAACCGGCGGGAAACCAAAAAGGTCGTACCGAAATGCCCCGCGCATGATAGCGCCCCGGGGCGAGGCCTCCTGCACCTTGCGGGTAGCCTCTTCGATCAACAGCGGTATCGGCCCTTCAATGGTTAACGTATCCGTGTAGCGGATTCCGGCTGCGTCGCTGGCTTTAGCTATGCCACGATAATGAGTGAAGGTAATCGATAGCTGTGGAAAAAATTGCTGTGGGTAGGTTCCAAGAGCAAGCAAGCCAGCCAGGGTTGGGCGAACCGTGCCATCAGCGGTACGAATATATGATCCGCGGTACATTCCTTTATTCGTGACGTACGCGGGTTTGTCATAGTCTGCAATAGCTGGAATTTGTGCGACGTAGCGAAATTATTATTCTCGTCGAGCCCAAATACGCTTCAGGATAAACATGCTACACATACGACACAATGTCTTATGTTCAGTGTCGTATGTCGTATGTCGGCTGCTAATTTATGCTTCCCGCGGGGCAGCGTCAACGGCGGCAGGGGCGCGTACAGTCAAAGCAGCAATGGCTGTGGTGAGTGGAACCGCCAAGACCAGGGCAATCGCTCCGGTAACCGAACGCAGAATTTCCGTAGCCATGATGTCACTGCTGAGAATTTGCCCCAGCGGACGACCAGAAATGCTTAGCAGCAACAGCGTCGGCAAGGCCACACCCGTATAGCTTAAGACCAGCGTGTATACCATTGAGGCAATATGGTCACGGCCGACGCGCATGGCACCAGCGAACAAGCGTAAGGGCTTCGCGCCGGGTTCCAGTTCGCGCATTTCGTTGACGGTGGAGGCTTGCGCGATGGTGACGTCGTTAAGAACACCGAGCGCGCCAATGATCATGCCCGCGAGCATCAATCCAGAAATGCTGACTCCTGGCAGATAAACCAGGATATTCAAATTATTTTCATCGCCCAGGCCACGGATGCCGGCGGTGGCCACCGCAAGCGTCGACAAGCCCACGGATAGGCACAATGCCAACAGCGTCCCGCCCATGGCACTAGCAGTTTTCCAGCTGAAACCATGTACCAAAAACAGCACCAAGAACAGCACCGCGGCGCCGCAGGTGAGTGCAAGCAGAATAGCGGAACCACCGTGGATGAGCCCGGGAATAAGAAACGCCGCGATCACAGCCAGAGTGATGACCAGGCCGAATACTGCGCGTAGGCCGCGCCAGGCGCCAACCGCGATGATCAGGATGACCGCCGCTGCCAGCCAAAGCCAAATAGTGGTGCTGCGTTGGAAATCTTGAAAACCATAGCTGCCGGCGTCGTGCTTGGAAAGAGCGATCTTGTCGCCCTCTTCCAACTGCGGATTACCCGGGATTTCTGGGTGGATCTCCAGTAGGGTACGTTGGCCTTCATGTTCGCCGGAAGTTAAGTCGATAATCGCGTGGGTGCAATCGTGTGGCGCCTCTGGGGTGGTTTGCGGGGAAGTGTCAAAGACCTGGCCATTCGACGGGGAACCGCACATGCCAGGCTGGACGATGGCGACGGTGCCGTCGACAAGCTCACCGGAAAGTGACGACGTCTGCTCGAATTGTTCGCTGACTGGGGGCTCTTCATTTGGTGGCCATTGGATGATAAACCCAATGATCGTCGCTGCAGCCGCGAGGATGAGCCCGGCTGCGAGTACGCGCTGAGGCCACGTCCAGGTTTTGATGGCGCTGAGGCTGCGACCGGATGGCTGATGTTCGGGTTGCGCCGATTGTTGGCCCGGCCGTGTGGTCTCCGTTGTTTGCGGGGCGGGTGCTGCTTGGTTGGCGGACTGTTTTTGCTGTGCAAGCAGCGATTGTGCGGACTGCGACGAACTAGTGCGGTGATGGCGACCCATGGGCTAAGAATATCGCCTGCGTGCAGTGTTGCCTAAAAATCTGGTGGCAGAACGTTGGTTCAGTGCATGTTTCCGTGGTCTCGTGATGCCGTAGGTTAGACCACAGCGGTGGCGATGTGGTAGGTTTGTCTGCAGGATCTCGCGTGGCGTTCATCCTCTCAACTCCCCCAGGGCAGGAATGCAGCAAGGGTACGGAGGCTCTGGCGGGTGCGCGGGGTCCGTTTTTGTTACCTGCTTTGTAAGGGTTGGGTTATGCGGGTTATGGGGATATGCGACAAAGTCGGGTTAAACGACAAGGGTTAACCGGCAAAGTCGTGCACCCGAGTAGTAACGAGAGAAAATAAATGAAAACCGTGTTTAGAACGCTGCTGGCTCTCGGAGTCATTTCCGAAATCGCAGTGGTGACCCTCTCGGTGACGTTGCCGTCACTCTCTGGCTGGTGGGTCTTAGCCCCTATCTCAGTCATCGTCGTAGCTTTCCTGCTGTTGTTTGCTGGGATGGCTATGGATCGGCGGAAGAAAGGATCTTGGTCGGTCTCACTCTCTGACACTGCCGAGAGTTTCGGGGTTCCTAGATTGGCGCTGGCTTTGCTGGTTTCGGAGATCAGTTCGCTGTGGTCGCTCACTAAAATTTTTACACGGCCTTCTTCCACTGCCGGTGTCGACGCCCACCCCGGGTACAAGAATCTACGAACCGTGGTTACCGTAATCGTCGGTCTAGTCATCGTTGAAATCATTGTCATACACCTGGCTGTGCCCAGCCAATTTTGGCGCATTCTGCTGCTGGTGCTGAGCATCTACGCACTCTTATTATTAATCGGGTTTTACACCTCTATTAAGGTCAATCCGCATCTTCTCACACCACGGGGCTTAGAAATCCGACGCGGCCACAGATTCGTGTGTGAGATTCCATGGGAAAACTTGGCACGGGCGCAAAAGGTTGGTCCCGGGCAGGGCGGTGACATCATTATCAACGAAGACGGAGAAGTCAGGCTCCCGGTTCTGAGCGAAGTTAACGTCAGACTGGAGCTGGAGCCACCGGTATTGGCGCAAGACCTGCACAAAGGGCGGGTCGATGTGACTGCAGTCGAAATTTACTGCGACGACAGAAATTCTTTCCTTGATTCGGTTGCTGAGGCGTGTCAGTCACGCACTATGTGAGAACTTAACGCAAGAACTCACCATCACTGGTGGGGTCGCCCGCACACCGTGGGCACGTAATGGAATTACCTAGTGGATAGGTAGCTTTTCAGTTTTGCTGGCGCATGGCTACGAATTCTGCCCCTTTGTCCATTAACCCTGAAAATCAACGACCCCAAGCACAGAGCTTGGGGTCGTGGGGTATGGTGCGCCAATCTACATTGACGCTCACATGCCTGAGCATATCGTTCAGCGTATGAAGGACAAAAATGAACTAGAAACCATGCTTGGCGTGAAGTGTCCCAAGTTTTGTTCCGTTTGAGTAGATGGAAAAATCTTTCACCATGCCCAAAAAATTTGACCAGGATGC
>NZ_LZMN01000031.1:0-511 GCF_001665955.1 Corynebacterium sp. EPI-003-04-2554_SCH2473622
ACTTCCCGTGACCACTTTTGGCTAAAAAAACTCGGCGGTTTGGCGCTATTTCCATCTCGGCGACGCGTTCGGCGGCGGTGATCGTGTTGCGAGATGCTTTTCGCGCCATTCATCGACGGGCATGTTGCCACGGCTGAAATTGCAGCGAGAGTGAGCTGGGCGAAGATTAGCTAGGGTATCGTCGCCACCTAGTGATCGTGGTATGAGATGGTCTGCTGTGTTTGCTCCAGGCCAACCGCATAAATGGCAGATGTCACCATAGGTAGCTAGTGTCAGCGCGCGTAGCTCCACAGACCGGCGCCCACCCCACCCCCGGCTATTCATGCCTACCCCCTACTACATGCGGCCCTACAGCCCGGCTAGCAGGGCTAGATGCCCCTATGGGCTGCAAGGCTGGGTTAAGCGATTCGATCACTGTACGGGCTTCATAGCCGTCGGCAATGAGCTGCAGTGCTTGCTTTTGCCATTTGCGAAGAGCGGTCGAGCCTAGCGAGATACCAGCACGGATTAC
>NZ_LZMN01000032.1:0-3774 GCF_001665955.1 Corynebacterium sp. EPI-003-04-2554_SCH2473622
GCCGGTCTGGCAGCCACCCGCACCGCCAGCGACATCGCCATCCGCTACGCCAACCGCCGTCGCCAGTTCGAAGGTGGCGAAAAGGGCGTCGAAAAGCGACTGATTGATTACCGTCAACACCGCCGCCGTTTGCTCATCCCGCTGGCGCGCACTTACGCGCTGACGCTGCTGCAAAACCGCATTCTGGAACGCTACGACGACATGCTGAATAAGCAGGCCAGCGGACAGTGGTCGGTCACTGACCCCACCGAGGAACAGCTGTTTGCCTCCCGCGAGATGGAATCGCTGGCTGCCGCCGTCAAGGCCGCATCCACCGAGCACGCGAACAAGACGCTGCAAGAAATGCGTGAAGCCTGCGGTGGCGCCGGATATATGTCCGAAAATCTGCTGACCACCCTGCGTGCCGACGCCGACATTTACTCCACCTTCGAAGGCGACAACACGGTGCTGATCCAGATGGTGGGCAAACATCTGCTGACCGCCTTCGGCCGCGATATGCAGGACCTTTCCCCGTGGGACATGGTCAAATACGGCGTGGAAACTGCTGCCGATACCGTCCGTCGCCGCACTGGCATCCGTTCCGGCGTGCAGTCCGTCATCGATCTGGTCTCCAACCGCGACGAGGACTCGCTGTTTGACGCCGGTTACCAGGTCAAGCTCATCGAAGACCGTGAACAGGCCGTGCTGCGCTCGCTGGTGCGACGCATCGCCCCAGCCCGCAAGGCAGACCGAGCTGAGGCCGCTGAGATCGTCGACAAGACCCAGGACCACCTGATTGCTGTGTCCTGGGCGCACGTCGACTCGCTGCTGATGCGCACCATGGTGGAAGCCGAACTGGAACTGCCAGAAGGCTCGGCCGCCCGCCAGGTATTCGAGCAGGTCCGCAGCTTGTTCTTCTTCGACCTGTTGATCAAACACGCCGGTTGGTACCAGGAGCACAACATGCTGCCATCCGGCCGCGTGAAAGCCGCCCGCGCCGCCATTAACGACCTCGTGGATTCCCTGGGCCCATGGTCGCAGGTGCTTTCTGAGGCCTTCGCCACCCCGAAGAGCGTATGGAACGTGCCAATGCTGAACGACGGTGGCGTCGACGGCGGCGATAACAAAGCCTAAAAAATCTCCATCCGGCCGCCGGTCGATTCCGTTTGCCGGAGCTGGTTCACCCAGCCCGGTGAACCCGGATGGAACCGCAACACCGGGCGCGAGGAAATCTTCACCGGCGACACCGACTCACGGCGCGCGCCAGTGCGTGCCTCCAAACGGCGCCGTGCCCGGTTACCCGCTACGGCGAGCTCACGGATCGACGGCGGATCCTGCGACAGCGTGTCGTGGGCTTCGGCTAATAACTCGATCGCTTCTTCCAGCGCCTCGCACAGCGCCACGGAGTTCGTTTCACACATCGCCTGAATCAATTCTGGGTTCGTGCCTGCCACGCGCGTGGCGTCTTTAAACGAACCCGCAGCCAGCGACTGCGCCAAAATCCCACCGTTATCGCCGGTCACCGACAACGCCAACGCCATCAAATGCGGCAAATGTGAAACCCGGGCGACGGCGTGATCGTGATTGACCACCCGCGCTGGGATCGCCTCGGCACCGGTGGCGCTGGCCATGCGCACGACGTCGGTAAACAGCTCAATCCAGCCCGCATCAATGGGCTGGCCATTTTTTTGTTGCTGATCAGCGTAGTCATAGGTAATTGCCCAGGTGGCGCGCTCAAACAAACCTTTGCGTGAGGCATTCCACCCCGACTCTGAGGTTCCCGCCATCGGATGCCCACCGACATAGCGCGCTTCCATGCCACGCTTACGGATCTCCGCATACACCTCCCACTTCACACTCACGACATCGCTGATGCCGCAGCTGGGGGCGTATTCCGCGATTTGATCCAACACCGCGCCCACCGCAAACATGGGCACCGCGACGACGATCAGCGCATTGTCTTCCTCCGCCCGACGCAGCACACGCGGTAAATCGTCGGAAACGTCATAGCCTTCCGACACAGCCTTACGCGCGCCGGACGTCGAGCGGTTATAGCCATAGGCGGTATCGCCAGCTGCGACTAAATCGCGCAGCAAAGAACCTCCGATCAGCCCGAGACCGACTAAACACACTGGACGCGAAATTCTGGAGGATAGCACGGTATCAATTTTGCCAGAATGCGACTAGTCTCACGAGGTATGAACCAGCAAGATTTTGGCCCGAGCTTCTCCGTCGTCGTCACCACCGTCGATGGCGCCTGGACTGTGCGCAGCTACGCGGATGATTTCGACGACATCGACACGTCCATCACCCAGGTGCGCAATCTGCGTTCGGAATCGGCCGCTTTCGCGATGCTCTGCATTGACGACGACTACTTCGTGCTGGTCCGCCCCACGCCCGGCGGGGTGCGGCTGCTGCTTTCCGACGCCACGATGGCCGTCGACGACGACTTCGCCGCCTCCGTGCTGGACCGCATGGACATCGACGTGCCGGATATCGCGGTGGAAGAACTCGACGAGATCGAAGGCTGGGCCGACGGCGACTTCGCGATACTCGCTGACCTCGGTGTTTCCGAGCAGATGCTGGAGGTCATGACCGACAACCTGGACGAATCCCCCAGCGACCAGCTGGTGCGCATCGCCGAAGAGCTCGGCTTTGACGAAGAATTCCTGGACGTCACCGGGCTGGATTAGAGGGCCCGTTTCGTGCTTGACGACGCAGCGGCGGACGCGGTGCCTGGCGACGCAGCGGCGGGCGCATCGCCACGCCGGGTGCTTGATGACGCAGGGGCGCGTTCAGCGGATGGTGTCGCAGGGGCGCGTTCAGCGGATGGTGTCGCAGGGGCGCGTTCAGCGGATGGCGGCACAGCGCCAACCCGGGTGCTCCCAGAGCAATCCGCGCTCACGCGCGCCCGTTCCCGCATGGACCGTGCTCTTGCAGCCGCGCGCGACACCCCGGCCGGGGACATCCCCGTCGGGGCAGTCGTGTTTGGCCCAAGCGGCACACCGATCGCGGCGGCCACCAACCGTCGGCAAGCGGACAATGACCCCACCGCGCACGCCGAAGTGCTGGCGCTGCGTGCGGCGGCAGAAAAACTCGGGCGCTGGCGTCTAGAGGACTGCGAGCTCGTGGTCACCCTGGAACCCTGCGTGATGTGCGCTGGAGCGGCCGTGGCTGCGCGGGTGGGCAGCATCGTGTTTGGCGCGTGGGAACCGAAAACCGGGGCGTGCGGGTCATACGTGGATGCGGTGCGCGCGCCCGGAGCCTTGTACGTGCCGGAAGTCCGCGGCGGGGTGGCAGAATACGAAAGTCAGCGGCTAATTCACAGCTTCTTTTCAGACTTGCGGCGGTGATCTCCGGTACAGTGGTTCCTGTTAGCTTCACAAACGTTTCCTAGGAGGGAAAAGATTATGGCTGATGCAGAAAGCTTCCTGGATAAGGCTAAGGCTAAGGGCAAAGAGATCGTTGGCGAGGTTTTCGACAACGACCAGATGAAGAACGAAGGCAAGGGCGAGGCTGCAGCTGCTGAGGCTAAGGGCACCGCTAACGACGCCAAGGACAAGGTCGAAGACAAGGCTGGTGACCTGAAGGACAAGGCTTCCGAGACCCTCGGCAAGCTGACCGACGACAAGTAAATTGTCTGCTTAAAACACCCGGTTAGCTTTGCTGGCCGGGGTTTCCGCCCGTTCGCGTGCGGTGCATTGTGCACCGTGTGCGGCGGGCGGTTTTTGCGTGTTTGGGGCGGGGTGACGGCTGGCAAATAGGAATCTTGGTGCATTTTTACAAATGGTGGGT
>NZ_LZMN01000033.1:0-7739 GCF_001665955.1 Corynebacterium sp. EPI-003-04-2554_SCH2473622
ACGTCGGCAAGCGCAATTGCTACCGCGATACCCCGGGCGCTGGCATATTTCTCCAGGCAGTAAGGCCAGTAAGGCGAAAACAAGCACCGCTCCGTGCAGGGGCTGGGGTAATCACCGCTGCACCGCTGGCCTTGTTAGCCCAGGATCAACAGTGTGACCACGGCCGGGGCATCGGCATGCAAGGCGTGGATTTTGCCTTCGTCGACATGTACGGCTTTCCCCGGAGCGAGTGTGATTTCATCGACGGGCTCACCAGCATCCGCATCACCGATGGTGAACGTGACAGAACCCGTTTGCCCCAGCACCAGGATCGGGCGCGGGGCCTTGTGGTTCGCCATAGTGTCACCGGCACGGAAAGATAACCGCACCACGGTGGCACCTTCTAGCTCGGCGACCTTGGTTACTTGTGGCACCGCACGGGCTTGGCGTGACTGCGCATGGGTGGAGTTCTCATCCTCCTGGTACGGCAGATTAAGACCTTCTACCAGTTCCCATTCGTGCTCATTAATGCGCATGGCAGTTCCTTTGTTTACGAGGGGCATTTAGCACCAGTTTACTGCGAAAAATGACTGCCCCGATTTTCCGGAAGTTATGATCAGATTAACTTAAATTATGAAAGGTAGGGCCGGTATGGTGGCTAGTTCGCAGGTAAATCTTGCCGATTGGACGCAGAAGGCTAAAGACTACGTCGATTCGAAACAGCACCTTCTACTCCCCGGAATAAAACAAAGCACCCCGTGGAGCCAAGAATCATTAAAGGCCTGCGAAAAATGGTTCCTTGCGAACGCAAAAACGATTCCTGTCCCTCGCCGAATTGAATACGAGATGTTCCTTGGGGAAGGTCTACGCAGGCGATTTTCAGGGCAATGGGCGCATGCTTGTATCTTGGACAAGAAAATTAGCCATGAGCATAATCTACTTGGAATTTATTATCCTCAGCTAGAGCAATTTGATGTAACCGGCTCCCTGCTAGATAATGCGCTTGCCGCAAAAACAGGAGATTTCTGGGCCTCGGTTTTCCAATTAAACGAAAGCCTTCGTTTGGCGGGCCTTACAAATTGGCATGCCCCCGGTTCTGTTCCGCCGGAGTAGGTGGCAAAATCTGAGCACGTCAGATAGCCAAGAATGCCATGCTAGGAATTACGCCAAAGATCGCTGAATGCCCCCTGTCGAACCACTTCCACTAATTTTGTTGTCATGACATCTCAGGCTGTACTTTACGACGGCGCCGTCCACCCGCTACCCGGCGACCTGCAACAGGCCCTAGTCCGCGAAAATCTCGCAGATCTGTGGAACGGACTCACCCTACTAGCTCGCAATGAATTCATCTGTTGGGTAGCAGATGCGAAAAAGGAAGAAACCCGCGTCCGCCGCATCCGGCGCACCTGCGAAGAGCTCCACGAAGGCAAACGTCGCCCGTGCTGCTGGCCCGGATGCAAACACCGCGAAAGAAATGGCAAATAAAAATAGCCTTTACGCGAAACTATGCAGACAAAGGATCTTCATCCCCCATGGCGACTCTTAGATAGCAACTAGCTCGAGACTAGAAATCACCCCGGAGCGAATATCTTGATGATGCTGGCTGCCCGGGGATTGAATAACTTCAACCGTTGCTAAGAATCCGCGAACTTGTCTAGGTCATTGATCCGCCCGGCGGCAATCACTAGGTCACCGGAGCGGAGCACGTAACCGGCAGGTGGAGTAGAAAAGTGCGCATCTGCCGAGCGCACTGCAACAATGGCGATCCCCGGCGGGGTCTGTTCTACCTTCCGCCCATGCATCCACAGCGGTGGGGCTAGCTTAGCCATCGCGAAATCAGAATCGAACTCGATGTATTCCTGCACGTGCCCAGCGATCAAATGCGCCACGCGTCGGCCAGTATCCCGCTCTGGCCGCACAACGTGGTGCACGCCAATTTGTGTCAGGATCTTGGCCTGTTGCTGGTTGTCTGCTTTCGCCCAAACGTTAGGCACCCCCAGGTCCATCACGGCAGATGCCGTTAGTAGCGACGCCCCCATATCGGATCCGATGCCGATCACCACTCGGTGTGCATCGTGTACGCCGAGTTGGCGTAGTGCTTCTTGGTCGGTGGTTTCGGCGACGACGGCGTGCGTGAGTAGCGAGGCGGCTTTGGTTACTACCGCTTCGTCTACATCGATGCCCAGTACTTCTACGCCGGATTGGACTAGTTCCTCACCCAGCGCCATGCCAAATCGGCCAAGGCCAATGATTACGACGGGTTGTTTGGTGTGGTGGAATGGCAGCTTAGCCAATGAAAGGCCTTTCTACGGGGAATGAATAGCGGCGTTGGTTGGTGCGGGCAGCTAGGGCGGCGACAACCGTGATCGGGCCGATACGCCCGGCATACATCAGCACTACCAGCCATACACGCGCGAATTCCGGCAGCTCCGGAGTAATACCGGTGGTCAGACCAACGGTAGCGAATGCAGAGATGGTTTCAAAGGTGATCTGGTGGGAGTTGAACTGCGGTAGCAGCATTTGTAGCCCCATGATGGAGCCGGCAATCAGAATGAAAGCCATCATGAATACTGCCATCGACTGACGCACGATACGCCCGGGTATGCGCCGACCAGCAACCAGTAGCTCGTCGTCACCGCGCACTTCGGCGATCAACACTGCCACTAGTACGGCGGCGGTGGTTACTTTCACTCCGCCTGCGGTGCCTCCGGATCCACCACCGATGAACATCAAAAAATCCGTTAACATCAGCGAAGAAGGCCGCAGGTTCGATAGGTCAACCGAGTTGAATCCGGCAGTGCGGGTGGATACAGAATGAAAAAATGCCGCTTGCACCGCCGACCACGGGCTCAGCTCGCGCAAGCTGTTCGTCCATTCCATGATGCCAAACCCGATGGTGCCGACAACCAGCAAAATCGCGGTGCCAACCAGGGTAAACAACAAAGTCAACGACCGCGGACGTTGAACTTTCGAACAACGCCGCTCCTTGATTTCTAGCAGTACAGGAAACCCCAAACCACCGACGATCACGCCCGCGGCGACCGGCAAGATAATTCCAGAATCGTTGACATAGGGAATCAAGTTGTTGGACTGGAGCCCAAATCCTGCGTTATTGAATGCAGAAATGGCATGAAAGCCCCCCTGCCATACTGCGGGCAGTAAGGCATATCCGTATTTCGTGGCAAAACGGATGGCGAGTACTACGGTGATCACCAATTCCACGGCTAAGGAAAAACCAATTGTGCCGAGGATGACGGTGCGCACCTCACCTAGGTTTCTTCCGCGTTGTTCTGCAACGGCACGAAGCCGCCCCTTGACGCCCATCTGCCCGGCCAGCACAAAACTCACGACCGTGGCCAAGGTCATGATGCCAAGACCACCGATTTGGACAAGTACCAAGATGATTATCTGTCCGAAATGAGACCAATACGTCGCTGTATCCACGACTGTTAAGCCGGTGAGGCACACCGCGGACGTAGCGGTGAATAGTGCAGTGGTGAACTCAGGGTTGTCCACCCCGCTGCGGGAGACGGGCAGCAACAAAAGGACTGTGCCCGCGAGAATGAGCAGCAGGAAGCTCACGGAGACCAGCTGCGCGGGGCTAAAACCCCGCCGACGGTGTGCGCCTGAATGGAAAATCACAAGTCGGTATTCTAAACCTCATGCGGCTAGTAGTAATACCACTATGCAAAATTTTTACTTGATTTTGCCGTCGATGACTTCCACCACTTCGTCCACGTATTTCAACATCCCCCGGTCATGGGTGACAACACACGTCGCGATCCCCAAATCACGTGATAACTGCTGCAATAGTTGCATGATCTCTTGCGACAATTCCTGATCCAGCGCGGAGGTTGGTTCGTCTGCAAGCAAAACATCCGGATCATTCATCACTGCGCGTGCAATATTCACCCGCTGGCGTTGACCACCGGATAGCTTGCCGACGCTGCGGCTGCCCAGCCCCTCCAAACCCACCTTGGCCAACAGCTCTTCTGCCCGCTCCCGGCGCGGGGTGTGTCCACGCAAATGGTCGGTGATCAACAACTGCTCGGCAACAGACAACGATTCCAACAAGTTCGGCTGCTGGAAAATCATCCCGATGTGCTGGCGCCGTAATTCGCTGCGCTTTTCCTCCGAGCCGACGCTCATCAGTTCACCGGCGATACGCACTTCACCTTCCGTGGGCTGCAACAACCCCGCCATAGCTGAAAGCAAAGTGGATTTGCCGGATCCTGATTCGCCCACGATGGCGGTCACCGTCCCCGGAAGAACCTGCAAGGACACCTGATCCAAAGCGCGCACGGTGCCGGTGCCGTCGGGGAAATCAACGGTGACGTTGTGGCAAGCGACCGCTGGATTTTTAACTTGCGTCTTTTTATTTTCAATATTCATTAGGATTTGCCCTCCAATGCCGATGCTGGATCAATCTTTTTCACTCGTCGGGTTGCTACCAGTGCGCCACACATACCGAGCACCCAGATGCCCGCGGCGGGCACCACGATGGTGGCCCACTGCAAATCAAACGGAACAGAGTTGCCGGCCCACACGCCTGCTGCCCAGCCGACGCCGGCGCCAAGCACAACGCCGATGCCAACCACCACAGCGGCTTGTCCCAGCGCATCCTTCCACACATACCCGGGGCTGGCACCAAGTGCGCGTAGCACGGCGAGATCACAGCTGCGCTGGATTGTCCACACGCTCAAAAACGCCACGGTCACCAAAGCACTAATGGCATACAACAACACCTGAATGAGCTGGAGCGATGCCTGCTCCGACTGGTAGGCAGCCAAGCCAGAAAAAGAATCCTCGACTGTTGCAACACTATCCCCAGTCTGGTTTTCGGCATCCTGCCATTCCTCATCGCTCCATTCCGTATCGCTTAAAGCACCCGCCTGCCGGTCCCGGGTATCCACCGCCAGAACAATGCCGACGACGTCGTCATGCGCGCGCGAAATCTGCTGCCACACCTGTGTGCTTGCCCAGACGACGGGCTGGTGCGAATAGTGCTTGTCTTCTACGACGGCACTCACGGGCTGTTCGACGCCACCGATTTCTACCGTCTCACCTGGTTGCACACCGGACTCGGCAACGATTTCGTGGCTGACGACGATGCCGTCTTCGGCGACCACCGCCTCCTGCGACGCGACCGAATCTGCTTCTGCTGCCGCATCTGCGGCTGTGGCACCAGCTATTTCTGATCCTGCGGCACCCGCACCGGATACTACGGGCGCCGGAACCTTAGTCCCCGCAGGCAGGCCCAGCACGGCAACACCCACCGCAGAACCTGCTTCCAACCGGGTTTGCGCGGTACCAAGCGGGATAACCTTGCTGTCGGCGTCGACAAGCTCCTGCCATTCCTGCACATCAGAGGTGGTGACTTGTGATTCCTGAAAAGACGGCTCCTCACTAGTAAACACGTATCGCTCAGGGGCCAGGGCCTGCAAAGCAGAGGTGTTGTGCTTAGCCAACCCACCGGTCAGGCCAGTGAGCATCACCAACAGTACGGTTATCAGCCCAACGACGAAGCTAATCAAGCTGAAGCGTCCGCGGGCGGAGACGATATCTCTGAGTGCCAAAAACATAGTACCTATTGTTGTTTTTGCAGCTCAGTGCGGCATCGGGGTGCTAGTTGATTCTGCTATCAACCAGATGGTTGATCTTGCCCAAGCACTGACTCACCGGACTCACCGGCGACTATCCCAGTAGCCTAGGTGAGGTGACTATGCCAGACCATCTCGCCTCGTCCACTCCAGGTCTTGCGAGCGTGTTGCGCAACCTGCGGGTGGGTTTACACGTGATGTTTTGCGCGCTGCTCATTCTTGGGGCGGTGCGGGTCTGGCTTGCCGACGACGCAGCGCACGCCCAGCTTCCGGTCGTTTTGCTGGTCGCGGCCGCGCTAGGGCTGGTTTATGCGGGTGGCATCGTTGTGGAATACCGAGCCCGGCGCGGTGTGGGCAGTTTTTCCAGCCCGACTGTGAATCAGCAACGGAGCGCGCGCTGGTGGTGGGCCGCCGTTGTTGTGCTGTGGCTGAGTGCACTCGTGTTGGCGAATGATTTTCTTTGGGTGTTGTTCCCGCTGGTTTTTGTCACGCTTGCCGTATTGCCCCGTTCGGCGAACTTGCTGGCCGCTGCGGTGTTGTGGGCTGCTGGGGTGGTCGTGGTTGCGTGGTTGCACCCGCAGCATTGGCATATTGCGGTGGCGATTGGCCCGGGCATCGGTACGGTTTTTGCCGTAGCGATTTATGTGAGTTATCGCGCGTTGCATCGTGAGGCACTGACCCAGCGGCGTATCGCGGAAGAATTAGCCGCAACCCAGCAGGAACTAGCAGCCACCGAGCATCAAGCCGGGCGTTTGGAAGAGCGTGAGCGCCTGGCCCGCGATATTCACGACACGCTCGCGCAGGGGTTGAGTTCCATCGTGTTGTTGGCGCGTGCTGGACGGGCGAGCGCTAGCACCGGGGATGCGGAATCTGCTGAATCCCATAATGAGTCCCACAATAAGTCCAAAAATGCAGCAACGGACGTGTTTTCTACCATCGAGGACACCGCCCGTGACAACCTGGCGGAGGCGCGCCGTTTCGTGCGGGATCTGACCGCACCATCTGCGCAAGCAGATCTGCCAGATGCCATCACTGAGATTCTTCAGCGCATGCGTCGCCGTGGTAGCGGCTTGGGCGAATCCACCGAATTCCGGGCGAATTTCTCTGGTGATACGCACCGTCGGCTGCCCGAGTCCGTGGTCACCGCGGTGGTGCGATGCGTGCAAGAGGCATTGAATAACGTCGCCAAGCATGCCGCCGCGGATAATGCGGTGGTGTCGGTCGCGGTGCTTGGCGATGAATTAACCGTCGATATTTTTGACGACGGCCGTGGTTTTGATCCGGCGCAGGCACCCCAGCAAAAGTCCAGCCACGGCTACGGGCTTGGTGGTATTCAGCAACGCATTGCTGCATTATCTGGCACAGTAAATATTGAATCGACCCCGGGTGAAGGCACGGTTGTTGCGGCCCGCATCCCGCTGACTTCGCAGCACACACCAGCTAGCTAGTTCCAGGAGACCACCATGATCCGCGTTCTGCTTCTCGACGACCACCCCGTTGTCCGCGCCGGCCTGCGCGCAATCCTGAATAGCTTCGACGGGGTGCAGGTCACCCACGAGGCCGCCGATGGTAGCGCGGTGGATGGGCTTGTCGACGGCAGCATCACTGATGTGGATGTGGTGGTGTGCGATATCCAGATGCCTGGGGTTGATGGCATCACCGCGACCAGCAAATTAGCGAAGGCAGGCGGTCCACCTGTGTTGATCTTGACGACGTACGACACCGAAGCCGATATCGTCGCTGCTCTTGAGGCCGGTGCGTTGGGTTATCTGCTGAAGGATTCGCCCGAGACAAGTTTATTCGACGCCATCATCGCCACCCATGAACGCAAGCGCACGTTGTCGCCGGATGTGGCGGCGGCTCTGGCGCAGCGTACTTCGCAACCGCAGCAGAGCCTTTCGCAGCGTGAAATTGAAATTCTGCGGGAACTCGCCACCGGTGCGAGCAATAAGGCCTTGGCAAAGAAGCTTTTTATTTCTGAGGCGACAGTAAAAACCCACCTGATTCATATTTTTCAGAAACTAGGTGTGGAATCGCGCACCGCCGCCGTCATCGCTGCCCGGGACCGTCGATTAATTTAGACTGTCCAGGGTGTGCAGTAAATATGGTGACTGCATCAACGGGGTTGTCCGCAAATCATGGACACGTAGTAGAGCTACC
>NZ_LZMN01000034.1:0-10840 GCF_001665955.1 Corynebacterium sp. EPI-003-04-2554_SCH2473622
AAAGCAAAAAAGATCCAACCCTACTTAGGTAACGACTACCTGGTCGAAGCCTCCGTGGGGCACATTCGTGATCTGCCACGCGGAGCCGCTGATGTTCCCGCGAAATACAAGAAAGAGCCGTGGGCGCGTTTGGGTGTCGACACGGACAATGGCTTTGGTGCGTTGTACGTGGTCAGTCCGGATAAGAAGAAAAAAGTTACGGACTTAAGAGCTAAGCTCAAGGATTGCTCCGAGCTTTATCTGGCAACGGACCCGGACCGTGAAGGTGAAGCTATCGCGTGGCATCTGTTAGAAGTGCTGAAGCCAAAAGTGCCGGTACGCCGGATGGTCTTCAACGAGATCACCAAATCCGCCATCCTGGAGGCCGCGAGCAATACCCGCGAGCTTGACGAAGACCTCATCGATGCACAAGAAACCCGCCGTATCCTGGACCGCCTGTACGGCTACGAAGTTTCGCCGGTGCTGTGGAAAAAGGTCATGCCGCGGCTGTCGGCAGGCCGTGTGCAATCCGTGGCCACACGCGTGATCGTTGAGCGCGAGCGCGAGCGCATGGCGTTTGTTTCTGCTGATTATTGGGACCTCTCGGCTACCCTGAACACAGGTGCGGCAGACTCTGCGGAAAATCCGGCGTCCTTCCCGGCACGCTTGGCTACCGTCGACGGGCTACGAGTGGCGCAGGGGCGCGATTTCGATGATCGTGGACGGCTGAAAGGTTCGGCCACCATCGTCGACAAGCAACAGGCCAACCGGCTTGCCGACGGCCTGCAGCAAGCAAAACTCACCGTCACCGCCGTTGAACACAAGCCGTATACTCGCCGTCCGTATGCGCCGTTTATGACTTCGACGCTGCAGCAAGAAGCAGGACGCAAGTTGCACTACAGCTCTGAACGGACCATGCGTATCGCGCAGCGGCTCTACGAAAACGGCCACATCACGTATATGCGTACGGATTCGACTTCGCTGTCACAGCAGGGGCTGTTCGCCGCCCGCAATCAGGCGACCGAGTTGTACGGCAGTGATTTCGTTTCTGAGGCACCACGCCGTTACGACCGGAAGGTGAAAAATTCGCAGGAGGCCCACGAGGCGATTCGTCCAGCAGGCGAGTCATTCGCGACTCCGGGTGCGTTGCACAATCAACTGGATACCGAAGAATTTAAGCTTTATGAGTTGATCTGGAAACGCACGATTGCCTCACAGATGGCCGACGCCAAAGGGACGTCGATGAAAGTCACCATGGCTGGATCTGCCAGCACCGGTGAACAGACCGAATTCCAGGCCAACGGGCGCACCATCACCTTCCCAGGGTTCCTGCGGGCCTACGACGATGATTCTGCTGACAGCAGCGAAAAACGCTTGCCGCAGCTGGACAAGGGCGACGAGCTGTCCGTCGATAAGGTTAGCGCAGAAGGCCACTCTACGAACCCACCGGCACGCTACACAGAAGCCTCGCTGGTGAAAAAGATGGAAGAACAAGGCATTGGCCGTCCGTCAACGTATGCCTCGATCATCAAAACCATCAAAGACCGTGGCTACGTGCACGCCCGCGGTAATGCGCTGGTGCCGTCGTGGGTGGCATTCGCGGTGGTTGGTTTGCTGGAAAACAACTTCGCTCCGCTGGTGGACTACGATTTCACTTCTTCGATGGAAGACGAACTCGACCAGATCGCTACCGGTGAGCAAGACCGCACCGAGTGGCTGACCGGCTTCTATTTCGGAAATGAGGTTAATAGCGAAGACGACAATAACACCGCGGAATCGATTGCTCGACATGGTGGCTTGAAATCACTGATCGACGTCAACCTGGAAAAGATTGATGCGCGTGAAGTTAACTCGTTGCATCTTTTCGACGACGAGGACGGCCGTGCAGTCGTCGTACGTGTGGGGCGGTATGGCCCGTATCTGGAACGCCGTATCGGAACGGATGCCGATGGTGAGCCGGAATATCAGCGTGCGAATTTGTCTGAATCAACGACCCCGGACGAGCTGAACCTGCAGATGGCAGAAAAGCTATTCGCCACCCCACAGGGCGGCCGTGAGCTGGGTGAAAACCCGGACAATGGCCGGATGATTGTGGCTAAGGAAGGCCGGTTTGGCCCGTATGTCACCGAGCAAGTGCGTGACGACGAGCAAGAAAAGGCTGCCGCTGAGGCAGAAGAGATCATTCGTGAAGAACGTGCTGCTGAGGACGCCCAACGCAAAGAAGAGGGCAAACGTGCGAAAAACTGGGACACCAAGACTGCAGAGAAACAAAAAGAAAAGCGCATTACCGAATTGGTGGAAGCAAAGCTGAAACCAGCCACGGCCTCATTGTTCCAGTCGATGGAGCCGGCCTCAGTCACCTTGGAAGAAGCGCTGCGCTTGTTGTCGCTGCCGCGCGAAGTGGGCGTGGATCCAGCTGATGGCGAGATGATTACCGCGCAAAACGGCCGTTATGGCCCTTACCTGAAGAAGGGCTCGGATTCGCGCTCGTTGGCTGATGAAGAACAGATTTTCTCTATTGATTTGGATGAGGCGCGCCGAATCTATGCTGAGCCAAAACGTCGCGGGCGTGCTGCTGCGCAACCACCGTTGAAGAAGCTTGGCGATAACGACGTTTCTGGAAAACCAATGACGGTGAAAGACGGCCGTTTTGGTCCGTACGTCACTGATGGCGAGACCAATGCCTCGCTACGGAAGGGCGATAAGCCGGAAGCGATGACAGATGCGCGGGCAAATGAGCTGCTTTCTGAGCGCCGCGCCAAAGAAGCCGCTGGTGAGGTGGGCAAGAAGACCACCAAGAAGGCTGCGAAAAAGACTGCTGCGAAAAAGACTGCTGCGAAAAAGACTACAGCCAAGAAAACGACGGTAAAGAAAACCACCAAGAAAGCTGTGAAAAAGACGGCGAAAAAGACCGTCAAGAAAACGGCTAAAAAGACCGCGAAAAAGCCTTCACCAGGAACGAAAAATGTGGTGAAGGCGGGTTCGCGGCGGAGCTAAGCGCTACGGGCTCGGAGTTTCAGCTGCTAAGCGTGCGCGCTTTTGCCGTTGAGACTCCAAGCGCGGGCGTGAACCAGGGCCGTAGCCGAGACGGCGGTGGATAGTTTCTAGCGGGCCATTCCACCCGAATGCTTCCCACAGCCACGCCCACAATAGCGTGGCCAACCACACCAAGAATGCAAGAACTGTCAGCCCAGTTACCGTTTGGCCTTCTGCCAAGTTCAGTGTGAACGGCAACACCAGGATCACGAAAAATACTGACTGGGCGACATAGCCCGACATGGAACGCTTCCCCAGCGCGATAAATGGCCGTAACAAGAATGGCACGCGCTGGGTTTCTGCATACTGTTTTTGCACACCATTACAGCCCAACGCGATAGCAGCAAGGATGCCCGGGCCGGTAAAAATCCCCAGAAAAACGTTTGCTGTCATCAGTGGATTGGCCAGCTCATGGTTAATGATCCCTAGTTCCGCCAGGCCCCACGGCAAGCCGATGCCGAGGCATATCAGAGCAGCGATAATGGCCCAGATTACGAGTTCTTTTCGGTGTGCATCTACGTCGGCAAGCACACCACGGCGCGCCCATATGAAGCCCAACAAAATCACTGGCAGTAGCGTGAAGGCGACAAAAAAGGCTTCCAAGGGGGCAAAGACAGCTAGAAAAAAGTTCCCGAATATGTATTCCAAGTAGTTACTGGTCGGCTCGGAGGCCTCCCCGACTGCAAAATTGGAAGGGCCTGCTACGTTGACCAGCGTAGAACCCATGCTGGCCAGCGCAATACCGATACCAGTCAAGGCATTGAGCGCAAAGAGAACCACAATAATCCAGCCCAGGGTCTTATTACGCAATGACAGCATGGTGGCGACGATCATCCCCATGACGCCGTAGGAGAACATGATGTCGCCGAAAAACAAGAAAATGATGTGCAGGAAGCCGAAGACGGCTAGGAAAAAGTAGCGGCGAGCGATGACCTGGCGGGCTCGAGAAAGTGGGAAGGATTTGTTCCACAGACTGATGGCGATCAAACCGATGCCGAATCCGAGCAGTGTGGAAAACATTGGTAGGCCGCGCACGTGCACGAACATGGCAGAAAAAAGCGTGACGACGGTATCGAGTAGTGAACCGTCGGCATAGCCGCCGAAATAGGAAGACTCGATGTTCTCCGCGTGTGAACTCGAGGTCTCTAGCGTCCACGCAGTTTGTATGTTTGCCAGCGCGATGCCTAGCAGTGCGATACCACGGGCGAAATCGGGGGCGATCATGCGCGGGGCAGGCGATGGTGGGTTCTGCGGTGCCGGGTTTTCCGGCGGTGGGGTGCTTGTTTGCGGGTGTGGTGCAGGCTGATTCTGCATAAAGGCTCCCAGCGTGGGTACTTCAGAGTTGAGTGTTTCGGCGCCATCCAAGCGCTAAAGGCAGGTTAGCAAAACCACAACATCGACAAGTGCGACGCCGCTAGGAACGATCCGCCAACGTCGCACGTACAGGACGAGCCAATTGCGTCATCTCGCCTCGCCCGCGCAGCTCGATGGATTTCAAGAATGTCCAGCGGGATTGTTCTACTTCGTTGGCTCCGCGCAGGGTGACGGCGTTGGTCAGGATTTGCCCGGGGGTGTCTTTAGCGAGTTCGGTCAGGCGCGCAGCCTGGTTTACGGCGTCGCCGATGACGGTATATTCGAAGCGATCTGATCCTCCGATATGACCAGCGACGACGTGCCCGGCGGCCACGCCGATCCCAGCGTGCAGTGCCAGGCCTTTCAGCTCTTCTCGTAGCTCGCGCGCCGCCTGCAGTGCGAGTGAATTTGCATCAGTGAGCTGGAGCGGTGCACCGAATACAGCGAGTGCAGCATCGCCCTGGAATTTGTTGATGATGCCCCGGTTACGATGGACACATTCGACAACGCGCTCGAAAAATTGGTTGAGCTCATCGACGACTTCTTCCGGGGTGTGAGTGACGGCAAACGTCGTCGAGCCAATCACGTCGACGAACAGGACTGCAACCTCGCGATCTTCGCCACCCAACTCGGGGCGTTCCTCTAAGGCTTTGGTTGCGACTTCCGTGCCCACATAGCGGCCAAATATGTCCCGCACACGTTCACGTTCTCGCAGGCCCTTCATCATTTCGTTAAAACCGGCCTGCAGAACGCCCATTTCGGAGCCGTCGTAAATATCGACGGCCACGTTGGATTCACCGCGGCGTACACGGTTGATGGCCTCCTGGAGCTCCTTAATCGGGTCAATTACGCTCATCATCGCAAACATGGTCCCGGTCAGGCCTGTGACGATGCCGGTGACTGCCATGAGCAGTACCGGAGGAATCAAATCAGCGGCGTTATCGGTGAAATAATTAGCTTGGTGTGCGAATAAGAGCAGCACGATGCCTAGGATTGGCACGCCGGTGGTCATGACCCAAGTGGTCAATAGCCGCACCTTAATGGGTGGTTCCAGAGTGGAGTCTTCAAAGCGCCTAGCCAGAGCTTCGGCCGCAACTGGGCGCACCAGCCGCTCTGCTTGCAGGTAGGTGATCAGGATGGTGATCATGCCCGTTAGGGAGGTTGCAACTGCGACGACGAGCCCTAGGCGGGCAGCGTAGTTTCCGGTCAGGATCGTGGCGACTAAGATGCCGATGATCCAGACGAACGCCGCCACCCCGGCTTGGTAAACCGGTATGCGCATAACGAGGTACCGCACCATGTTTCGGTCATGTTCCTCGGGGTTGCGTTGCCAGTCCAGAACCGGGCGGAACAATAGGTAGGTGGCGCCCATGCCGACGAATACCGCGAAGACGAGGTAGGCTACGCCGACTGAGAGTAAATTGGGCACTTCGTCGGTGAAGTCCATGATTTCCGGCATTGGCAGGAAGAACCGCACGAATAGCATGATCGCGACGGCGCCGGTGATGTTTGCCCCTAGAACTGCGGTAGCAAACAGTGGCCATGAGGTGCCCCACAGCCATTTGATGCCACGCAGAAATCTGTTCATAACTTACTACAATAACTGTCGACTGCCCGGCTAGACTAGTGGCGTGAGTTATACGCGAGCTGCCACGGCAACCGACGACACACCTGCAACCGCAACACCAGCACCATCTGCCACAACTGGCGCCGATTCTGCACCTTCGGTCACTATCGCGGACCGCTTGCGGGACCACCCCCGGGTGCAAGAGACCATCATGGCTGCCGCTCGGGCAGCAGCACGGACACGGTCGCGGTCAGGTGTCGACAGTGGCGCAGTGCTTGCCGACGGGGCTGCAGCTGGTGCGTCAACTCAACCCCAATCCCAAACCCAGATCGAGACCCGAGCTCAAGCACATGCGATGTCACATGCCTGGTTGTTCACTGGTCCGCCGGGGGCGGGCCGTTCCACCACGGCGTTGAACTTTGCCGCGGCTCTGCTCTGCGAAACCTCGGGAGCATATGGTTGTGGGGAATGCCAGGCGTGCCGGACTGCAATGACTGGCAAACATACGGATGTTGTGCATGTCGTGCCGCAAGAGTTGTCGATCGGAGTGGATTTCGTACGCGAGAAAGTCGTGGCTTCTGCTGCTAAGCGGCCCACGGTTGGTGCCTGGCGTGTGGTGATTTTCGAAGACGCGGACCGGCTGACCGACGGTGCCGCCAATGCACTGCTGAAAACCATCGAGGAACCGCCCGCGCACACCGTGATCATTCTGTGCGCGCCGTCGACCGACCCGGAGGATTTCCCGCAGACGCTGCGTTCCCGTTGCCGACACTTGTATGTGCCTGCACTTCCAGTGGAGACGATTGTGCAGATGCTTGTCGACGAAGGCGCGAGCGAAAATCATGCCCGATTGGCAGCGCATACTTCGTTGCGCCATGTTGGCCGCGCCCGCAAGTTGGTCAACACCCCGGCGATCCAGCAGCGGCGTGCGCAAGCCATCAACCTCGCGGAAGCAATTTTCCACGAATCTGGGGGCTTCCAGGCCGTCGGGCAGCTGGTCAAAGCTGTAGAAAAAGAAGCGAAAGAGAGCTATGCCGAGGCAGATGAGGCGGAAAAAGAACGCCTGCGCAACGCCTTAGGTATGGGGGCGAAAGGCAAGGGTACGCAGAAATCTGTTTCTGGTGGTGCTGGTGACTTGCGCGAGTTGGAAAAGCAGCAGAAAAAGCGACAGACTAGGCGTTTGCGGGATGTATTGGATCTGGCCTTGGTTGATCTGGCTGGGATCTACCGGGACGCGCTGATGGTGAAACTGGGCGCAGAAGTTGATCTGACGCACCCGGATTTCCAGCCGCTGGCCTCGGAACTGGCTGAGCATTTGGATGAAGCGGGGCTGGTGGAATGCCAGGATGCCATTAGCCATTACCGCGAGCTGCTGGGGTTCAATGTTTCACCACAGATTGCTTTCGACGGCCTGGTAGGCCGGTTGCGCTGCGCATACCGGGTGCACTAACTGTTACAGCCTCGCTGGTGTAGCGGTGTTAGTCCTGCTGTTTTTCATTGACGGCGATTATCGGCTAGAATGCCAGTGTTGCTGTGATTGTGCAGGAAGCCCGCTATGCGGGAATCTTTCACGATACCGAACAAGCAACGTGCCATCTTAGCTCAGTCGGTAGAGCAGCTCCCTCGTAAAGAGCAGGTCAAGGGTTCGATTCCCTTAGATGGCTCCACTATTTAAACTCTTATTCTTTTGCGATCCTTTGTGATTTTGTTGATCCGTGTGCCATGGGGGATTGGCACAGCGACATTAGTTTTCACCCTTTTCAGCCGAAGCGCGGCCATTGACGACAAGGTGAACGCTGGAACAAAAAGGCGCAATATTGATCAAATCTTCAAGCAGGCTGCATCTCGTAATTCATTTTATGGGGCACAGCTTGGTTATCCTTTGGTGGATCGATTTATACGATAACGCGTAGAGCGCTGCCCTTGTCGTCCTTCCATCACCACGATTCCGGTTGTTTGTAGTTGTTTGAGTGCATACCGAATTTGGCCAGGACTGAGTCCTGGTATTGCCTCTACCAGCTCGGGAAACCTCATGGGTGCCTGGTTTAGCTGAGCGATGATAGCTGCGGTATTGGTTCCGTGCACTGATGAAAAATCTGACATTTTACGCTGCTTCGTACCTTTATCCCGTGGTGTCTCGTGTGAAGTATCCCGCGGACGAAGTACCCCGTCTTGGTAATAAGCTAGCTTGAGTGAGCTTAGTTCTGTGAGCAGATCATCTGCTTCGGACTGCCCGAGTGGGGCAAATTGCTTCCGTATTTGTCCTATTGACCAAGTCGCACCTTGCTCTAATGAAAGCAGTACTTCCATTTGAATAAGTGAGAGTTCTTGCTTGTGCGCGAGTTTTTGCGCGTGCTGGCGTTGTTCCGCGGATAATCGAGACTGTCTACGGAAAATTACTTTGAATTGTGCGCCGTTATCAAAAATGTGGACGAGTGAGATTGCTACCTCGGCAAGCTCGCAAGATTTCGGCGATGCCACCACCTTCGCCTTCGATCACCGAGCTGCCGTCTGAAGTCTTGACGTGTCGCATGAGGTCATACAAACGCTGGTTGACGGCAGATTTTGCCAGGTCTGAGCCCGTTAATTGTTCGATGCTGAGGCCATGAAGCCCGCCTGGGTTGGTGACGATGAGACGTTCACGAGTTAATCGAATTTCTACGCTTTTACCACCACCTAACGAGGCAGCGCTGAGATCGCGGTGAACCAACGCATTGGCTATCGTTTCTCTTATTGCGCGCAGTGGAAATTCGCTCCGTTTTTCATATGTCCACTGGTTTGATATTCGTCGATGGTGTCTGCATTGCGCGCTACTCACGCAACTGCATCTTCCAAAAGATCTGGAACAGCACCCTCAAAAGTTTCGATATTACGGTTTCGTGGTCCACCAAATCCTTCTGGCATTCGCACTGCGGCTGTAACTCGTAAAGCCGGCTCAGCCGCTTGTGTGAAAAATCCGAGCCCATACAGGCCAGAAACACTTAATGTGTCGTCGGGAAGAATAACTTTCAGGGTACGTAGCAAATCCGTATCATTAACTACCTGGGATAAACGCCGAGAATACTGGCGAACTTCTGCCATATATCGCGCAGTTAATTCACTATTCAAATCAGCGCGAGTAGTGCCAGGTACCGATTCAGAATCTGTTTCGTGGCTTCTTGCTGCTATGAGTGATGCATTCCGGATAAGCTGCAAATCGTTCGCGTTCATTTCATAATCGCCATCGCTTTGCCTCAGATATGCTTTGCCACAGCCTTGATTATTTTTGCTGGTTCATTTATTCCAGTGACACTGAAGTTTGAGTCTTCATCGACACCGAGCAGCACCGTCCCATTTCACACTGTAAAGGGTGCAGTCACAGTGTAAAGCGACAGTGCAAGACTGGCTTACACTGTAAAACGCACATTGTAAAACATGCTCTGAAAGTTGCAGTCTGAAAATTACACTGTGGATCCGCAGTGTGGGCTAGGTAAGGGACTGCGGCCGTGATGGCAGGGCCCGCTTATAGCAAGCAGTAATCTCTAGCTAGCAGAGTTGGCCAGCAAGCCCCAGCACCGGCGGCGCCCTGTTACTAGCAGTGAGTGGGTTTTAAGCCGACAGCTTGCGGGGGATTACCTTGCCGGTCGCGTTACGTGGCAATTCATCGACGAAGTGCACGTCGCGCGGTACAGAATGCTCCGCTAAACGGGTGCGCACCCATTCGCGGACATCGTCGGCAGAAATTTCCGGCCCGTCTGGATCTTTCACGATCCAGGCTGCGATGCGGCTAAACGTCTCGTCGTCGTCCACGCCCTTGGCGTAGTGATCGGCAATACCCGGCATCGTGTCCAGTACGTTATCCACCGATGAGGGGTAGACGTTTTCGCCACCAACGATGATCATTTCGTCGGCACGACCCAGAACGTGCAGCATGCCGTTGCTGTCGATATAGCCGAGGTCTCCGATGGACTGCAGCATGCCGACGCGATCGAGTTTGTGTTTCGGGTTGGTATAACCCACCATCGTCGTCGCATTGCGCAAGTAGACTTTGCCGACTTTTCCGCGTGGAACTTCCTTGCCGTTGGCATCCAAGATTTTCAACAGAGTGCCGTTGGCAACGGATCCACCGATCGTGGGATTTTTTGCGACTTGTTGTGCGGTTGCAGCACTGGCCAAGGTGAGTTCTGTGGAACCGTAAATATTGGCCAGGATGGGGCCGAAGCGCTCGATGGTATCCGCTGCCACCTGGGGAGTTAGCGCGTGGCCGGAAGAAGCGATGACGTTGAGCGAAGAAGCGTCATAATCCCAGGTGTTGTCGAGAGCAACCATCGATTTATAAAACACGGGTGAGGAAATCAGCACTTCACAGCGGTGTTCCTGGATGTCGCGCAAACAAGCCTCAGGGTCGAAAACCCGGCGAGTAACGACTGTAGAACGCAGCGCAAAGGCGATATTGAGCATCGCCCAGCCCCAGGTGTGGAAGATCGAGGCAGTCATCTGCACGTTTTGTCCGGCTTCCCAAGGGATGGCATCCAGGATCGTCGTCAAAACCGTGGGCAGCTTTGGTTCCGGGCGGGCAATGCCCTTAGGTACTCCGGTAGTGCCGGACGACATGAGCACGATATTGCCGTGCTTGGGAAAGCGTGGCAGTTTCACATCGGTGCGGCTGCGAACGATCTCAGATAATACTGGGTGCTTGCCGGTTTCCTCACCACCTTCGTGGGCGATGACGACGTGTAGGCCGTCTGCGGCAGTGGAACCAGCTGCTGGCAGCCGATCCGCAAATTCACTGTCGATGACAAGCACATTGATGTCATTTTCTTCGATGCACCCGGCAAGCTGTTCTGGCGAGGAACCGATATTGAGCAAAAATAGCGTCGCGCCCGCGTACCCCTTGGAGATCAATGGGGTGACGATACCGCGACC